>RFOO01000042.1 GCA_009926645.1 bacterium
ACTTGGACTTAAGGTTTCTCTCGATACCCGAACCATTACTCCCGACGATATCGTCGAAGCAACCAAGTTGCTTTGCCGTCTTCGTGCCGACAGTGGCGATATCGATGATATCGATCACTTGGGCAGCCGTCGTGTTCGCAATGTCGGTGAACTTCTCGCCAACCAGTGTCGCGCAGGCCTGAAGAACGTTATCAAGACGGTCAAAGCACGTATCAATGAGTACGACCAAAGCGTCGACTCAATTACGCCTCAGAAATTGGTTAACCCAAAACCTTTTGGAAACTCCATTCGTGAGTTCTTCGCACGCAGTCAGCTGAGCCAGTTGATGGATCAAATCAATCCGCTCTCGGAGTTGACTCACAAGCGTCGTCTTTCAGCTCTCGGGCCTGGAGGTTTAAACCGTGACCGTGCTGGCTTTGAGGTGCGTGACGTTCATCCTTCTCACTATGGTCGTATCTGTCCGATTGAGACACCTGAAGGTCCTAATATCGGTCTGATTAATTCTCTTTCGACTTATTCCCGAATCAACGAGTTCGGCTTCATTGAAGCACCTTACCGTAAAGTTGTTCGTGGTAAAGTTTCCGACAAAGTTGAGTTCATGACTGCCGATCAAGAAGAAAAGTTTAAGGTCGCACAGGCTAACTCTGAACTCGACGAAAATAGCCGACTCAAAGGCAAAGTTACCGTACGTTTCCGCGACGATATTCTTGAAGTGGAACCTGAGGACGTCGACTACATGGACGTTTCACCTCAACAGGTGGTTTCGGTCGCTGCAGCCTTGATTCCTTTCCTTGAACACGACGACGCTAACCGAGCTTTGATGGGTTCGAACATGCAACGTCAAGGTGTGCCTCTTGTGATTACCGAGGCTCCTTACGTAGGCACAGGTTTAGAGCGTCGCGTGGCTATCGATTCAAAGACGGTTGTCGTTGCGGAGGGCTCTGGTATTGTAGCTGCTGCCGATTCCCGTCGTGTGATTGTGACCAAAGACGGCGAAATCGCTCCTTCACAAGTCGAGAACAAGAAATTTAAGAGCGATCCAGCGAAGGGTATTTACGTTTACGACTTACGTAAATTCCTCAAGACGAACGCTTCGACCTGCTTTAACCAGCGTCCTCTCGTTCGCAAAGGCGATAAAGTGAAGGCGGGCGATGTCATTGCCGATGGTGCTGCCACCGATAAGGGTGAATTAGCACTCGGACGAAATGTTCTCGTCGGATTCATGCCTTGGAATGGATACAACTTCGAAGATGCGATTTTACTTTCGGAGCGAATGCTTAAAGACGATGTCTTTACTTCCATCCACATTGAGGAATTCGAAGTCACTGCTCGAGATACTAAACTTGGACCCGAGCAAATCACGCGCGATATTCCTAATCTCGGCGAAGAAGCTCTGCGTAACTTGAATCGCGATGGCGTGATTCGCGTTGGTGCAGAAGTAAAGCCAGACGATATTCTCGTCGGTAAGATTACCCCGAAGAGTGAAGGCGATCTCGCTCCCGAAGAAAAACTCCTGCGTGCCATCTTCGGTGAAAAAGCTCGCGATGTGAAGGATACTTCACTGCGCGTTCCTTCGGGTATCTCAGGTATCATTATGGACGTGAAGGTTTCCTCGCGTACCGATCAAGATGATGGCCGTCTTTCTCCGAACGATCAGCGTCGTGCCTTGAAAAAGGTTAACGAAGAGTATCGTACCGCTGATGCGCGCTTGCGTGAAGAGATGACTGAGTCTCTTTCTAACATTCTCTTGGGCGAAAAAATCCCTCTCGATGTTAAAAATTCTGAAACCGGAGAAGCCATTATCCCTGCGAATCGCAAGATTACCAAAACCTTACTGCGCAAGTTAGCTTCAGTTTCTCGTTCAATCGAGATGAACGACTCTCCTGTTAAGCAGAAGATTCGCCAGATTGTTGATGGCTATCACCGTCGATTTGATGAACTCGAACAAGAGCGCAGCCGTAAGGTTGAGGCGATTGAACAGGGCATTGATGAAGGTGGCGCGATTAAGAATGTTAAAGTTTACATTGCCACGAAGCGTAAGATCCAAGTCGGCGACAAGATGGCAGGTCGTCACGGCAATAAGGGCGTCGTCGCTCGTATTGTGCCCGTTGAAGATATGCCTTTCTTGGCTGATGGAACTCCCGTGGACATTTGTCTTAACCCTCTCGGCGTTCCTTCGCGTATGAATGTCGGCCAGGTTCTTGAAACTCACCTTGGTTGGGCTTGTTCTAAGCTCGGCCTCAAGGTGGCGACTCCCATCTTCGATGGTATCCCCGAAAAACAAATTCGTGAATACCTCAAGCAAGCTGGCTTGCCTGAAACAGGTAAGGCCTTGCTGGTTAACGGACATAATGGCGAGCCATTCGACCAAGACGTAGTTGTAGGCCACATTTACATGATGAAGTTGAATCACTTGGTTGCAGACAAGATTCACGCTCGTGCGACAGGTCCATACTCCCTCATCACGCAACAACCTCTTGGCGGTAAAGCCCAGTATGGTGGTCAGCGTTTCGGTGAAATGGAAGTTTGGGCGCTGGAAGCTTATGGTGCCGCTTACACCCTCCAAGAGCTTCTTACCGTTAAGTCGGACGACGTGGCTGGTCGTACCAAGATCTACGAACAACTCGTTAAAGGTGATAACACTCTCGTCAGTGGTACACCTCAATCCTTCAACGTGCTGATGAAAGAAATGCAGGCTCTTTGCTTGGATGTTCGCCTCGGCTCGACCCACCAATCCGCAGAACGCAACTAAACTGCATTCTACCTAACAAGATTTACAGACATGATTCATTCGGAACACACCCCTGAGTTTACGCCCAACGAAGCCAAGGAGCAATCTTTCGACTTCGTCTCCATCTCCATCGCTTCACCCGAAGAGATTGTTGCTTGGACGGGCGAGCAGTTCCTCGACGAACTGGATGAACACGGCAACCGTAAGGTCAAAGGCCTTAAGGAAGTGAAAAGCCCTGAGACGATTAATTATCGTTCTTTTAAACCCGAGCCCAATGGCCTTTTCTGCCAACGTATTTTCGGACCTGTCCGTGATTACGAGTGCTATTGCGGAAAGTATAAGAAAGTTAAGTACAAGGATGTCGTTTGTGATAAGTGCGGCGTCGAAGTGACCGTTTCGCGCGTGCGTCGTGAGCGCATGGGTTACATCCGGATGGCGATTCCTGTATCGCACATTTGGTTCCTCAAGAGCATGCCCAGCCGTCTCTCGTTGATGCTGGACATGACCACACGTCAGTTGGAGCAGGTGATTTACTATCAAAAGTATCTTGTGGTCGACCCTGGTCAGACCGGCATGCTGGAGAAAGATCTTTTGGACGAAGATTCCTACCGTAAAGCGGTTGAGCAACACGGTCCTGACGCTTTCAAGGCTCGCATGGGCGCAGAGGCGCTTCAGCAATTGCTGAAGAAGATGGATTTGGCTGCGACGGTCGAAGGTTTGCGCGATCAACTCCGTTCCACCCGCTCGAAGCAAATTAAGAAGAAAATCGCTCGACGCATGAAAATTATCCAAGGCTTCTTGGCCTCGGGTAAACGTCCAGAGCATATGATTCTCACCGTGCTTCCGGTGATTCCTCCAGACTTACGTCCGCTGGTGCCTTTAGAAGGCGGTCGCTTTGCTACCTCCGATTTGAACGATCTCTATCGTCGAGTCATCAATCGCAATAATCGTCTCAAGCAGCTCATTCAGATGAAGACGCCCGACGTCATCATTCACAATGAGATGCGTATGTTGCAAGAAGCGGTGGATGCTCTGTTAGACAACGGTCGTCACGGTAAGCCCGTGAAGGATCGCGATCGTCAGCTCAAATCCATCAGCGACATGCTGAAGGGTAAGCACGGTCGTTTCCGTCAAAACCTGCTTGGTAAGCGCGTTGATTACTCTGGTCGTTCCGTTATCGTTATCGGACCTGAACTGAAACTTAATCAGTGTGGATTGCCGAAGAAAATGGCTCTCGTTTTGTTTGAGCCTTTTATCATTCGTCGCTTAAAAGACCTTGGTTTTGCCCACACCGTGCGCGGTGCACGCAAACACATTGAGCAGAAGAAGCCTGAAGTTTGGGATATTCTCGAGGAAGTGACCAAAGGTCACCCTGTTTTCCTGAATCGTGCTCCAACTTTACACCGTCTTTCGATTCAAGCTTTCGAGCCTGTCTTGATTGAAGGTGATGCTATCCGTTTACACCCGCTCGTTTGTACGGCTTACAATGCTGACTTCGACGGTGACCAAATGGCGGTTCACGTTCCGTTATCTCTCGAAGCCATCATGGAGTGTAAGCTCCTCTTGATGTCGACGAACAATATTTTCTCACCTTCCAGCGGTAAGCCTATTTTAACGCCCTCGCAGGATATTGTTTTGGGTGCTTATTACCTAACCTTGGAGCCTGCGACCAAGCCTACGGCTGAGCAGCACCTGCCTATCATTGGATCGGTGGAAGAAGCTAATTATGCCGAAGCGGAGGGTGCTTTACACTTCCATAGCTGGGTTCGTTATGTGAATCCAGACTTCGGTCGTGACACGGTTCACGGTGATAAGACCTCACGAACCATTGTTACTACCGTAGGACGAATTATTTTTAACACCATTTGGCCATCGGAACTCGGATTCTTCAATGAAACCGTGAAGAAGAGCCAATTGGGTGATTTAATTCTTAAGACTTACAAGAGCGTTGGCCGGGAAGCTTCGATTCCAGTTCTTGATGCTCTCAAGGATACTGGTTTCCGCGTCGCGACCCGTGCTGGTATTTCGATCGGCGTTAGCGATATGATTTACCCCAAGGAAAAAGAAGGTGTGGTAAAAGATGCCACGGCCAAGGTACGTGAGTTCCAACGTCAAAACGAATCGGGTACCATCACCAATGAAGAACGTCGTAATAAAGTCGTCGACGTTTGGGCTGGTGCAACCAACACCATCGCCCAGTCAGTGTATAATACTCTCTCCGAATCCGCGAAAGTTGCGGGTGTTCGCAAGGGCGATCCTCGTCACACGCAGCGCGTGATTATTAATCCCGTTTATGCGATGATGGATTCGGGTGCGCGTGGTAATAAAGCACAGGTTAAGCAGCTTTGCGGAGCTCGCGGTCTGATGGCTAAGCCCTCGGGTGAAGTTATTGAACGTCCGATTCTCTCCTCCTTCCGTGAAGGACTTTCTGTTTTGGAATACTTCATCTCGACACACGGTGCGCGTAAGGGTCTCTCCGACACGGCTCTTAAAACGGCTGATGCTGGTTACATGACTCGTAAACTTTGCGATGTGGCGATGGACGTGATTGTGACAGATGATCACGATTTATCTCCTGGTACTGAAGTTATTGCCTTAACGGATGCGGCTATTGGTCGTCACCTCGCTCAGGATGTTGTCAATCCCACGGGCGGTGCTAAGCCATTGGCTAAAGCAGAAACCGCTTTGACTGAAGAAATTGTCGCTAAGTTGCGCGATGCCAATGTGGATCGCGTGCTGGTTCGTCTGCCTAATGGTGTTTGGAAATCTACCATTTACGATGGTGATGAAATCCTTGTGCCGTTAGCTGATCGAATCATTGGACGTTGTCCTTCTGAAGACGTGGTTAACCCATTGAATCCTTCCGAAGTGATTATCCGTTCAGGCGAATTGATTACAGAAGATATTGCGAAGCAGATTGAGAAGACCGGTATCGACCGCGTTAAAGTTCTCTCTCCGCTGACGCATATGCATGTAAATGCCATTCCACCGAAGTCTTACGGCCTTGATCCTTCAACGGGTCGACTCGTGGAACGCGGAACCGCTGTCGGTATCATCGCTGCACAATCAATCGGTGAGCCTGGTACTCAGTTAACCATGCGTACTTTCCACATTGGTGGTGTCGCTCAGCTCAAGTCGCCCGAAATTAAAGCCAAGAACAACGGACGTATTGTCTATGTTGACATCAATACCGTTTCACCTGTCCCTGACTATTTTGTGGCGGTTAACGGCACCGGCTTCCTTCGTATCGTGAACGATGCTGAACAAGTTCTCGAAGAGTATCGTATTCTTGCTGGTACAGTGA
This sequence comes from bacterium, assembly GCA_009926645.1. Taxonomy (GTDB): domain Bacteria; phylum Verrucomicrobiota; class Verrucomicrobiia; order Opitutales; family UBA953; genus UBA953. Next base: position 6,036 of record RFOO01000042.1, read on the forward strand.
TCAGTAAGAACGGTAAGTCTGTGAAAAAGGACGAACTCGTTGCGGCTTGGGATCCTAACTTCACCAACATTATCGCTAACGAATCAGGGGAAATCCGTCTCTTGGATATGATTTCGGGTGTGACCTACACCGAAGAGCGTGATCCTTCGAGCAACAAATTCTTCAAGTATATCATCGAGCACTCTGATGAGCAAAATCCGCAAATCCAGATTGTGAATGATAAGGGTGAGAACCTTGGTACGTTTGCAATCCCTGCTGGTGCGCGTATTGAAGTCGGCGAGGGCGACCGTGTTGAACGGGGTAGTGCCTTGGCCAAGATTCCTCGTCAGGCTGCGAAAACTCAAGATATCACCGCAGGTCTGCCTCGTATTTCTGAACTCTTCGAAGCTCGTCCTCCGAAAGAGGCAGCAGAAATTGCGAAGATTGATGGCGAGGTTGAATTCCAGCCATCCGTTCGTGGCAAGAAGCGCTTAGTGATCAAAGACTCAATCGGTCGTGAAGAGGAGCATCTCATTCCTCATGGTAAGCACATTACCGTGGCAGCTGGAGAGAAGGTTAAACAAGGTCAGGCGTTGACCGATGGATCGGTCGACCCGCACGATATTCTCGATATTCTCGGACAATCGCGCGTACAGGATTACCTGATTACCGAAATTCAGAAAGTTTACCGCTCTCAGGGTGTTGTCATTAACGACAAGCACATTGAAATCATTGTCTCTCGCATGCTCCGCAAGGTCCGTATTAGCGAGCCAGGCGATTCCGATTACTTGTGGGGTGAGCATGTGGATCGCAGTGTCCTCGCGGAAGTGAATCGTTCGATTCATGAGCGCGGTGGCCAAATTGCTGAATACGAGCCAATCCTTCTTGGTATCACCAAGGCCTCCTTGGAGACCGAATCTTTCATCTCGGCGGCCTCCTTCCAAGAGACCACTCGTGTGTTAACTGATGCTGCCACAATGGCACGTCGGGACCCCTTGAGTGGATTTAAGGAGAATGTGATTATGGGTCACTTGGTGCCTGCGGGTACTGGATTGCCGGTTTATCGCAAGATTCGCGTCAGCCCAAATCTAGAAGCACCTCAGGTATAATTGTATAATTAACTTATAATCAGTAAGTTGCCTTGCAAAAGGGGTAGTAAGTTCATCTTACTGCCCCTTTTTATGGCCTATTTGGTGGTTGATACATTTGGCCACTTTGATTTTGTAAACTACGCCCCGTCATTCATTTATGTCTAGACCTAGCTTCTACATAGCTGCGGCTTTTATGCTTTCATCGGCAGGGTTAAAAGCGGTCAATTTTTGGCCTACCTCTCCTTTGATTCAGCTTGGTTATGATACGGACATTTTCTTCCAGGGATCAGCGAGTCTCAATTGGACCGATAATTTATACAGTCTTTCTAATAAAACGAGTGCCTTTTCTTATACATTAAGACCAGGATTTGTTTTAGAGTACGCGAAAGATTCTGAATTATCTGCTGAACTTAGTATCAGTCGCGG
>RFOO01000043.1 GCA_009926645.1 bacterium
TTTGACTTACCTGCGGACCAAAAACCCATACCGACAGTGACGACCACGGTCGCCAGTGAAAAGATAGCAATCCATGGATCGATTCCAGTGGAAGCAAGAATGGAGGCAAAGGGTGTAATCATGATTATTTTTTAGCGCTGTCCTTGGCAGCGGTAGCTTCAGCCTCTTCGAGAGCGATGGATTTCTTGATGAAGCTGAAAGAAATAATCCAAACGTAGGGGAAGAAAAGGACGCCTAAAATTAACCATGTGAGCGTGAATCCGGCCACACGTTGAGCCATGAACTCGGGGTAAAAATAATTAAGCAGAGGAAGTGCAACGAGTGCCGCAAAGAAGAAAATAGCACAAGCGATAGAGAGTTTTAATTGGTCGCGCATCAAACGAGCCAAAAACCCATCCGAATGGATGTAGTCAGGGGAGGATGTGTCCTTCATAGGGATGTGCTTAAACAAGAGATTTTTAAGGTTACTGCAACCCTACGCTTTGGGCTTGAATAATTTTAATGCAAATCTATTGCATTTAAATTATACTTCCAATTTATGTATTTCCAAAAGGTGAAGTGAATTCTTTGCAATATACACCTCACTTTTGACTCTGCCGAGGTATGGCTGATGATTTGTATATGAATTTATTCAGCTGCGCATTGGCAAGTCGTCTCAGGAAGCCAAGAGCTTATTCTTTCACCGCTGTTCTTAAGATAAGAGTCTTCTATTTTTAAACGGGTGCTTTTCGTTTACGAATCAATCTACCATCGGAGTCATTCTCTGACTCGGTAAAATTATCTCTAATCAGTTAATCTGTCATCCCGGTGGTTACCCTTGCCAGATGGTATGCTAGAGACAGCATAAAAATAAGTTTTTAAAATTGTTTCGATTTCTATCTCCATATCATCTTGAAAAATTTTATGCTTGGACGGCGGCTCTCAGTCTCGCGGTCATAGTTGTTTGTATTTTGGGTTTTACCTTTGAAACTGAGAAGGAACTTCAGCGTATGATTCCTCCTAAAAATGAAGGAATTCAGATTCAGTTTATCGAATCTGCTCCATTGTCGGCTCTGCCAGCGAAGCCTGTGAATGAGACTTTATCATCCAAGGAGATTTTTAAAGAAACACAGTCAGCCGTTGTCCCTTTATCGGATTTAGCAAAGGTCGTTGTCTCTCAGCCTGTGGCTGAATCCACTACTCCATCAGTCGCTCAGAGTGATACTCCTCAAGAATTGGCTCAGGGAGGAAGTCCTACACTCGTTCCAGCTAAATTTACGCCCCAAGAGGGTGGACAATTTCCTGATCCGCTCTACCCACGTTGGGCTCGCCAACAAAATATCCAAGGCTCGCTCATGCTTCTCGTCACCGTGCAAGCCGAAGGGAAGGTAAGTGCAGTTGTGGTCACTGAATCCTCAGGAAACACGAAATTAGATGCTTTTGCGAGTCACTGGGTTAGGCAACAGTGGATCTGGCCACCGGGTACGATGCGTTCGTTTCTCGTTCCCTTTGTCTTTCAACTTAAATAATCACTACCGCTATGATACTTCCCCTTGCTAATGTCGCTGTCGATTTATTCCTCAAAGGAGGTCCCATTATGTATCCTCTTTTGTTGGCTGCACTAGGATTAAAAAATCGAGAGCAGGGATTTGAAAATTCAATTCAGGTCGCCTCTGCGAAAGAGCTGCGCGAAGCCAATCGATGTCTATCCATTCTCGATACTCTCGTGACCTTAGCACCATTGCTGGGTTTATTGGGTACGGTAACCGGCATTATGAGCTCGTTTAACTCGATGGGCGTCGACGAATTAGCCGTGGCTAAGGTCACAGGAGGTATTGGCGAGGCCTTAATTGCGACGGCTGCGGGCCTCGGGATTGCTATCTTTTGCCTTATCCCATTGAATATTCTTTCGAGTCGTCTCGCCACTCTGCAGGCGGAACTTGAAGCTTCGGCCACCACACTTCAGGTCTGTTTGCATAAAAAGAAAAACTGAAATCATCGTACCCGATGAAGATTCCCTCACCTCGTCCGCCGCGCCGTGCGCGTTTAGAAATTATTCCGCTGATTGATATTATGTTTTTTCTGCTCGCTTCCTTTATGTTGGTGAGCGTGACGCTGCATCGTAACCATTGTTTACCTCTGAATTTACAGTCGGCAACCACCGCAAAGTCGGAAGATAATACTTCTATGATGGTGATTTCAGTTGATAAATCCGGTCAGGTTTTTGTCGATCGCACGCTCACTACATTGGAACGACTTCGTGAACAGTTGAAGCAACGTCATCAATCCAATCCTAATCTCACGATTTCCATCGCAGGTGATCGAGAAACTCCTCATGGACAAATCATTACGGTTTTGGATTTAGCACGAAGTGCTGGAGTCCAAAAAATCACTTTTAACGTTCATTCGACCGCCCCATGAGTCGTCCATCGCGTTGGCCTTTCGTATTAAGTCTTCTCTGTTTAATCTTGGCTACCTTCTGCGTTATTCAGTGGGTGCGTGAAGCAAAGTTACGCGAAGAAATTAGGCAGTTGCGCAGCGCTATTGCACAGCCTGTAAAATAAAAAGGGCCGACATGTGTCGGCCCTAAGAGGTAAGGTTGGAGTTCGACTTATTTAGTCGTGTACTCAGCCTGTGCACCCTTGATGTTGCGCTTTTGTACCCAAGGCATGAGTGCGCGGAGGCGACGTCCAGTCTTCTCAATCGGGTGATTTTCACCTTGCTTGAGGAGCTTGTTGTAATTCTTCAAGCCACCCTTGTACTCCTTCACCCATTGCTTGGTGAAAGTGCCGTCTTGGATTTCCTTGAGAATTTCTTCCATCGCCTTGCGGGAGGACTTGTTGATGACACGAGGACCGCGAGTGATGTCGCCATACTTAGCAGTTTCTGAAATCGAGAAACGCATACCCGAAATACCCGACTCGACCATGAGATCGACGATGAGCTTCAATTCATGCAAGCACTCAAAGTAAGCCATCTCAGGTTGATAGCCGGCTTTAACGAGTGTCTCGAAGCCCACTTTAACTAACTCGGAAGCACCACCGCAGAGCACGGCTTGTTCGCCAAAGAGGTCGGTTTCAGTTTCTTCTTTGAAGGTTGTCTTGATAACTCCAGCACGGGAGGAACCAATGCCTTTGGCCCATGCGAGAGCGGTCTTGGCTGCATTACCCGAAACATCTTGAGCAACAGCAATTAAAGCAGGTACGCCTTTGCCTTCGACATATTGAGCACGTACCACATGTCCAGGGCCCTTGGGAGCGACCATGGCAATGTCGACATTCTTGGCAGGCTTAATCAATTTATAGTGAATGGAGAGACCGTGAATAAAGAGAACGGTTTTGCCGCCTTTGCCGAGATTGGGGGCGATATCTTTTTCCCAAACATCGGCTTGTTTCATGTCGGGGATACCAACCAACATGACATCAGCGCGACGAACAGCTTCAGCAGTATCGTAGACTTTAAAGCCCTTCTTCTTTGCCGCTTGGGCAGATTTCGATCCTTTGTAGAGACCGACAATGACCTTTAAGCCACTGTCGCGAAGGTTCATCGCGTGAGAGTGACCTTGTGAGCCGAAACCAAGGACGGCCAGGGTTTTGTTTTTGAGGAAGCCGAGGTCAGCATCCTTGTCAGTGTAGACTTTAGCAGGCATGAGTATGATGGAATAAAATTAACGGACTTTCTTGCGACCGCGAGCGAGGGCTACAGCACCAGTACGTGCGGTTTCGAGAATGCCGAAAGGCTCAATTAAATCGAGAAAAGCGGTGATTTTGGTGACGGTACCAGTGAACTCAATGACGAGGGAATCGTGAGCTACGTCCACTACTTTAGCACGAAAGAGACCAGCAATTTCTAAAATTTCGGTGCGGGTCTTTTTATCGCACTTTACCTTGCAGAGAATTAATTCGCGAGCGACGTGATCTACCTCATCGCGAGAAAAATCACTGACGGTGATAACGTTGATTAACTTATCGAGTGCCTTAACACATCGATCCAAAGCGGCGTCATCGGCAACAACCGTCGCAGTGATGCGAGAGTAAGCCGGGTCGTGGGTGGGGCCGACATTCAAGGTTTCAATATTGAAACCACGACCTGAGAGCATGCCTGCCACTCGCGCTAAAACGCCGAACTTGTTTTCGACGAGAGCGGATAGCGTGTGCTTCTTCTTGGTTTGTGACATGGTCAGGTGGGACGAAAGTGGTGGACGGAGAGGGACTCGAACCCGCGACATCCTGCGTGTAAAGCAGGCGCTCTAACCAACTGAGCTACCCGTCCAAGGGAAGGTTTGGTATAGGGAAGAGAGGCGCCTTTTGTCCACCAAGAAAAAAGTCTCTGACTTGCCCCCCGCCAACCCTGCGCCTATTTTGTTTCTATCCATGGACCCAGAACGTACCCAGCGTATTATCAAAGCCCTGCAATCATTGACGACACCAATGGTTGATAAAACACAGCTTTTAGAGGCAATCCAAGCCCTTGACGCCGAAATCGCCTCACCTCAATCAGGCCTTCCTGCTGATTTAGACCACTACCTGCGGCGTCGCTCTTACGAACTCGACCTGTTCCCGCTGGAGATGCAGCCAAACCCAAAAAAGGAAAAATCGTTTTGCAATACGAGCGCTCGGGTCGCGGAGGTAAAGAAGTTACTATCTTGAAAGGTCAGTGGCTTGAATCGCAAGAGATGCGATATCGCGAGGCCTTACTCAAAGAGATGAAAAAAGCATTAGGTACTGGAGGTGCCTGCGAAGAGCGAACAGTTGTTTTGCAAGGTGATCGCCGGGAAACAGCGAAGGCTTGGCTAATTAAACAAGGTTTTACCACAAATTGATAATCTAAAAATCCCACTCGCTTCGTGGTGTCATCGGGGATAGTTTTTATTCCGTGTCCGTTTCACGCTCAGATTTAATCGTCTTTACTGGCGAACTTGCTCGAGCAAAGGAAATCCTTGCTTTATTGCAAGAAGCAGGGGGTCGTCCTTTTTTGGTGGGGGGTTGTGTGCGCGATGCCTTGATGGGTTTAACACCGAAAGATTTGGATATCGAAGTCTACGGCATCGGTTCTCGTGAAATTGAAAACGCTCTACGCAAAAAGTTCGGTATTATTAAAGTGGGTGCGGCGTTTGGCGTTACGAAAGTGAAAGATCAGCCGATTGATATCTCTGTACCTCGTCGAGAAAATCGTACGGGAGTTCGGCATCAAGATTTTGAAGTTCAGGCTGATCCAACCATGACTTATCGCGATGCCTGCGAACGACGCGATTTCACAGTGAATGCTATTTTGTGGAATCCTTTCACAGGAGAGTTGGTCGACCCTTGGAATGGATTAGGTGATTTAAAGGCCAAGGTTTTACGCCATGTTTCACCGAAGTTTTCCGAAGATCCTTTGCGGGTGCTTCGTGCGATGCAGTTTGCGGCCCGACTAGAATTTTCAGTCGCTCCCGAGACAATCCAACTTTGCTCCACGCTTACTCCGCAGGATTTACCTGCGGAACGTATTTGGGAGGAGTGGACGAAACTAATTCTTCGCGGGGTTAAACCTTCTTGCGGACTCCATTTCCTAAGGGCCTGTGGCTGGACGAAGTTTTTTCCCGAACTGCATGCCATCATCGGAGTCGAACAAGACAGCGACTGGCATCCTGAAGGCGATGTGTGGAATCACACCGCACTTTGTCTCGATGCCTACGCACGTGAGCGTACCCATGACACTTTTGAAGACACCGTTGTGGGTTTAGCGGTTCTCTTGCATGATTTAGGAAAAGCCACGACCACTAAACGCGAAGCCGATGGACGCATTCACGCCTACGGCCACGAGGCAGAAAGTTTACCTTTAGCAGAAAAATTTCTCGGTCGCATCACCCGAGAAACAAAACTCATTGAAGCGGTTTTACCTTTAGTGCGTTGGCATGGACAGCCACTAGAGTTGTATCGTGCCAAAGCCGGGGACGCCGCCGTGCGTCGCTTAGCCAATAAGGTTGGACGTATTGATCGATTGGTTCGAGTTGACTCTGCTGATCGCAAGGGGCGTGGCCCTAAATCATTTACCGAAGAATCTCCGCAAGGGGTTTGGCTATTAGCCAAGGCACAAGCTTTGCAAATTGCTTCATCGGTACCGAAAAAAATCATCTTGGGACGCCATCTCATCGCCCTTGGCTATCAGCCTGCCCCTTGGTTTTCTGAATTGTTAGACGCTGCCTACGAAGCGCAAATGGACGGAGTTTTTGATAATGAAGCTAAGGGTTTGGTCTGGCTCAAGGAACGTTTAGCTCAGCGCGGTGTCTAAATGATATGCATTCTTACGAAACTCAGTTGAATGAACTTTTCGCTTCTTCCAGCGATGCCTCGACAGTTTTGGCTCAAATTTTGCAGAACTTCGCCTGCGCCACGGGAACGATTCATGTCATCGATCGGGCCACTGGTTTACTCAAACTTTACGCCCATCAAGGTATTCCGCCTTTCGTTTTAGAGAAGATTCAGCTGATTCCCGTCGGGAAGGGGATTGCGGGTTGTGCTGCAGAACGTAAAGCACCTGTGCAGTTGTGTAACTTGCAGGAAAATCTTGGCGGCATTGCTAAACCCGATGCACAAAAAACCAATGTCCAAGGCGCTTTGGCGGTACCAATCATGGATGCTCAAGGTTTGGTTGTCGGCGTTGTGGGTATTGGGAAAATGCAACCCTACGATTTTTCTGTCGATGAAATCGGCGCGTTACAAAAAATTGCGCAGCGTTTACCGACGATTCTTTCAATCTGATAAAGCTCTTCCGGTTGGAGAGTTTTTCACTTTTTTTAATCCCTCGGGTGGCCCAGCGTAAATCATTTCACCACCTTTGGCACCTCCTTCGGGACCCAATTCCATAACCCAATCGGCTGCTTGGATGACATCCGATTGATGCTCGATGACAATCAGGGTGGCCCCGGCATCCCGTAATCGACCTAAAAGTTTTAGTAGTTTAGCGATATCATCCCAATGTAATCCAGTGGTTGGCTCATCGAGGACATAGAGTCTTCCCGTGTGATCGCGCCGTGCGAGTTCCGTTGCTAGTTTTAGTCGCTGTGCTTCGCCACCGGAGAGTGTATGAGCGGCCTGACCAAGTTTAATGTAGCCGAGACCAACTTCTTGGAGTGTTCGAAGTTTTTCTGCCAAACGAGGTTGAGCTTTAAAGACTTCGAGTGCCTCTTGTACTGAAAGTTGGAGTGCTTCAGAAATGCTTAGTCCTTTGAAACGAACTTCGAGGGTTTCACGGTTAAAGCGCTTTCCCGCGCAACTGGGGCACTCCACAAAGGTTTCACCTAAAAACTGCATATCCATTTTGACCGAACCTTCACCCGCGCAGGTTTCACAACGACCTCCCCGCACGTTAAAACTGAATCGCCCTGGTCCATAGCCCCGCATTTTGGCTAATGGAAGCGATGACCATAAATCACGCATGACATCCATCATTCCTGTAAAGGTGGCCGGATT
>RFOO01000044.1 GCA_009926645.1 bacterium
TCCATTCTGATTGGGATGCTGATGCTCACCATGATTACCCGGGTCTTTGATGCTGGGTGGGCACCTATTATTCGTCGCTCTTGGGAATTTATGATTGGTGGACTTCCCGTTGTTCTCATTTTGGGCGTCCTTCCACTTGTTTTCGTACCTTCCCTGCGACATATTGTTTGGCACTGGACTGATGCTTCGAGTCTTTTGCCTAATGGACATACCGTTGGGCATGACCCCATTTTACAGGCTAAGAGCTGGTTCTTGAACGAGAAGTTCTTCCTCGCGCGTGTCGCCCTTTATGTTGTTTTCTTTGCGGTGATTACTTGGGCTCTCCGTCACTGGTCTTTCTTACAAGATCGTGAGCGTTCCGCCTCTCACACTCATCGCTTACATGCCATTTCTGCGGCAGGTATTCCATTAACTGCCGTATTACTTACCTTGTTGGCCTTTGATTGTTTGATGGCTCTGACCTATCACTGGTTCTCCACCATGTACGGGGTTTGGTTCTTCGCTCTTTCCATCCGGCTTGCTTTGGCGGTCACGGTCATTCTCACCTATGTTCTCTCCCGTGGTGGATGGCTTGATGGCATTCTGAATCAAGCTCATCGACATGTGCTGGGTTGTTTGATGTTAGCTTTCACTGTTTTCTGGGCTTATATCAGTTTCTCCCAGTACTTTCTTATCTACTCGGCCAATATTCCTGAAGAAACTTTCTGGTATAATATCCGCGAATTAAATCCCATTACTGGAATGAAGAACGATTGGTGGGGTGTGTCCTTGTATCTCATTTTTGGTTTCTTCTTCCTCCCATTCCTTTGTCTTTTGTTCTACCGCACCAAGATTATTGCGAGCCGTCTTTTATCAATCGCTTGGGTTATTCTTATCGGTGGTATCTTTGATTTATGGTTCAATGCCGTACCTCGACAGATCGTGGATAAGACCGCTCCCGAGGGATTTGTTGTTTCACCCTTCCTGAGCGGTTTCCTTTGGCTCGACTTACTCGCTATCCTTGGTTTCGGCGGTATCGTCTTAGGATTATTTTTACGTTCTTCAGCCAAAGCTGAAACCATTCCTGTCCACGACCCTCGCATTCTCGAGTCTATCCATTATCATGAGTGAGCATTCTTCCTCTTCACCTCGCCCGTTTATTCCAGGCCAAGTTTATTCTTGGCTAGGCTTCGCTGGCTTTATTCTTCTCGCTATTCTCGTTTTGGTCTACGCTTACATCTCGATTTCTCCTTCGACTTCAGCGGAGAAGGAGCGTCGTGTAGCCCAGAAAGCCTTGCGTGCTGAGACAGAAACCAAAGCACATAGTTTGCTTAATCAGAGTAAGCGAAATCCCGATGGCACTTATCATTTGCCCATCGATACGACCATTGCGTTGATCATCGAGAATCCAAGTGTTCTCGTGGAGATGCGTAAGCCCGCGACTCCAAAGCCAGCAACAACATCATCTGCTGCACCTGCTCCAGTGGCTACCAGTGGATTTGTCAAAGCCGATGATGAGACCATGAAGCGTGGCTTAGCCGTTTATTCCCGAACGTGCATTGCTTGCCACCAAGCCAATGGGATGGGACTAGCTCCAGTCTTCCCACCTTTAGCCAACTCTTCCATTGCGGTGGGTGATGCAACTTTACCCATTAAATTTATCCTGCACGGATTGATGGGTCCTCTGACCGTTGGTGGGACGACCTATAATAGCATGATGCCCGCTGTTGCTGGTGTTAACGACCAAGAGATTGCTGATGTTCTAACCTATGTTCGCCAAAGTTTTGGCAATCAAGGTACCATCGTAACTCCCGAGCAAGTAAAAGCCGTGCGTGACGCAAATGCTTCACGTACCACTCCATGGACAACGGCTGAACTCGGTCTCAAATAATCCAATTTCTCCTCCATGAGCCAAGATTCTTACCGCCCTTCATTTAATCTCTCCCGAGTGGATGCGAGTGTGGCCCAACCCGTTCGCCTTTTCTTTGCCTCAGCCTTCCTTTGGTTGGTCCTGGCTTCGATGATTGCAGTCATAACTGCCATTCAGCTTAAAGATGTTTCTTTTCTAGGGGGATGTTCTTTAACCACCTATGGACGTTTAAAGGCCCTTGAAAGTAATCTCTTCACCTACGGTTGGTTAACCAATGCACTTTTTGCCATTAACCTTTGGCTAATGTCCTCTTTAACTCGTTTCGAGTTAAAGAATGCATGGTTAGCCAATGTCGGAGGAGTGGTCTGGAATCTCACTCTAACCTATGGTGCTTACCAAATTCTTATGGGTAAGATGAACGGCTTTAGTTTATTGGAAATGCCTAAAGAGGTAGCACTCGCCTCCTGGCTTGGGTTCTTGTTAGCTGCTTTATGGCCTGCAGTTGCTTTTAGTCGTCGTCCTACAGGCCACGTCTACGTTTCGCAGTGGTACATCCTTGGTTCAACTTTGGTGTTCCCCATCACTTTTGCGCTAACTCAGTTGCTGGTTCTTTGGTGTCCTGCGCAAGGTGTCTTGCAGGCTTTAGTGCATAGCTGGTATTACCAAAACCTGCATTTGTTGTGGTTTGCATCTTCAGCGATTGCGGCGGTTTATTATTTTATTCCCAAAGAGTCAGGCCGAACCGTAGCAGCCTATTACCTCTCGACCATTGGTTTTTGGACCTTTTTCCTTTTTGCGAGTTGGACTGGTCCTGCTACCTTGCTTGGCAGCCCATTACCTCTCTGGGTGCAATCAGTTGGCGTTGTCGCAGCGTTACTCATGCTTATCCCTTTCGCTATTCTTGCGATTCACTTTTTAGGGACATTAAGTTGGAATCGAGGTATCTCCCAATCTTGGAATAATACCACCCTAAGGTTTGTCTTGGTAGCGATCTTTGCCTTGATTCTTTGGGGGCTTTTATTTGCGGTGTCTTCGACGCGTGGCTTTAATGCGGTCATCCGTTTCACCGCATTTACGGTCGGTCTCGAACACTTGCTGTCATACACCTTTGTATCCTTTGTAATCTTCGGTGCCGCTTACTTTATTTTACCAAAAATTACTGGTCTACTCTGGTTGTCACCCAAGTTGGTTCACTTGCATTTCTGGTCTTGTGCCATCGCGACGGTGAGTTTGTTAATCATTACCTTGGGTGGTGGCTGGCAACAGGGTAGTGGACTCAGGGCTGATTGGCCATCGGCATTGTTCCCGACCTTCTTACTCCTCATTGGACACATCGCATTTGTCATCAATGCCTGGGGCATGCTTTGCTCTAAACTTTCATCGGGATACAAACCCACTCACGCCTAAATCCCCACGATTATGAAAAACATAAAATTTATTTTTGCGGGTGTCGTCTTTACCCTAGCCGCTTCTTTTTTGGGTATTCTGCTTAGCGGCAGAGTACAACTCGGTTCCTTGGGTCGAGCTCCGGCAGAGGAAGGTGGTCTACTTTTTCCGCCTCGTGAGCCAGGTCTAGCAATTCAGGGTCGCGAGGTTTACCTCAGTTTGGGTTGTGTGGCTTGTCATACGCAACAGGTTCGTCCGGCAAGCCAAGGAAATGATATCGCTAAGGGTTATGGACCACGTCATTCGGTGGCCAGAGATTATATCTTACAGTCGTCCGTTCTTCTTGGTACTCATCGTATTGGGCCAGACCTCGCCAATTATGGTGCAAGAGCGGCTAGCGAAAATGAAATTCACCAACACCTTTTAGTCCCAAAGGCCGGTTCGGCTATGCCTTCGTATGCTTTCCTTTACACTCGAGGTAAAGACGGCACGTTGGTTCCCACAGAAAAAGCGATAGCCTTAGTCGCTTACCTTAAATCTCTCAAAATTGATTATAGTTCGCCTGAAGCGAAATTAAATCAATAATCCCATGACCGATCATCCTCATTCCCCCAACCAATCTCGTCGACCCTCCTCGGGAGACGCTCACTCGGCTTCCGATAGTCAATTAGTCGAAGTCCATTCTCACTTGGCCCGCGATAAGGAAGAGCCCCGAGAAGGATTCTCGCTTCTTCCGATTGTTGTGGTCTTTGTTTTTTGTGGATTTGGCTTCTGGGCAGGTCTCTATCTAACACGTAATGCCGCTGGCTTTTCATCCAGTGCTTTTGATCTCAATGCTCCTCGTGAAGTGGCTAATGACGGTCCTAAGGCCTTTGAGCCTGATTTAGCTAAAGGAGAGAAGCTCTACTTGCAGCAGTGTGCCTCCTGCCACCAAGCCAACGGCTTGGGGGTCCCTGGAGCTTTCCCTCCTTTGGCGGGATCACCCTGGGTTCAGGGTAATGAAGAGCGCATCATTAAAATCGCACTTGCAGGTATCGCCGGCGAGATTGAGGTTAAGGGTAACAAGTATAATGGTAATATGCCCAATATCGGTGCAGGTTTGAAGGATGCCCAATTGGCTAACATTATTTCCTATGTTCGCTCTGCTTGGGGTAATCACTCCGACCCAGTGATGGATACGAAGGTGGCTGAAGTACGTAAAGCGATTGGCAGTCGCGGACAGTACTCACCCAAGGAGATCCTTGAGCAACACCCCTTGGAAACCAAGTAAGGTCTTTATCACAGCCAATAAAAAACCCGAGTAAACCTCGGGTTTTTTATTTAATCGTTTATGTCGATTAGGAGTGCTTTTTGATAAAAGCGGCGATGTCACCCTTAGGGCGAGCGCCAACCATTTTATCAACAACTTGGCCGTTCTTGAATAGGAAGAGAGCGGGTATAGAGGTAACTCCCAATTGCATGGCTAAGTTGCGGTTGGTATCCACGTCGACCTTGCAAATTTTAACGCTCGAACTCATTTCCGTGGCCAGTTGATCTAAGACTGGACCGAGTTGCTTGCATGGCCCGCACCAAGTGGCCCAAAAATCAACCAAGACGGGGACGGCAGATTCTTTGATGGTCGAATCAAAGGTTGTGCTGTCCAGATTAGAAATAAGTTCAGACGCCATAAAGATTAACCCTTAGTTTTGTTGAAGAGTTCGATGTAAAGAATGATGAAGGGCGCTACCGAAGCTGCAAAGGTAAGAACATCAAAAGCGGCCTCAGCGGTGCTTACTCCGCGTACTGGAGCACCTTCGAGCGAAGGTGAAATGCGTGGTGATGTTGCTGCAGTAACCGCTGGCTTAAGAGGCGAAGGTTTTGGAATATTGATATTCCCACTGGGAGGAGGGGGAATGGGGGCTGGCGGCGGAGGAGGGGAAAACGAAGGCCCCGCAGGTTTGGAAAGTTTTAACTTTGGAGCTGAATCTCCGGGAGGAGGTGGAGGGGGGATGTCACTCATGTTTTCGGAGCAATAATCAAGTCTTGGAAAAGGGGTGAGTCAACCAGTCAGTAGCAGATTTTCGCCTTCAACGGCCTTCCTCGTGCTTTCGGAGTAGGTCGGCAATCTCCCTCGGGTCTGCTATTTGCAGATTACGACCTTTGCGTTGCAAGTCTTCGACGGTTTTGATGACGGTCTCCGTCATTTTTTCATGGGTTTCAGAAGAGCCTCCGACCAAGGAAAAACCCTCTCCTTGCGTAATGCGTTTATGGTTATCGGTTTGATCTAAACCAATACCCAACAAATGGTTCTTTTTGGTGTTCTTCGACCGACCCATACTCTCATTAGAATAAGTTATCCGAAGATTTCAATCCGTCTCGTTAATTTGCCTCAGATTGTGGCTGGTCGAATTCAGACGATGTTGTGGAGTCGATTTCAACCCCTGAGCCCGATCCTGGCTCGGCTTTAGAGCAGAGAATATCTTGGAAATTTGATTCTTGTTCGAGATGTAAAGTGCCCAAACGAGCCAGCTCTAAGCAGGCGAGAAAAGTAGCGACCAGAAAAGTAATCGTCGGACGCTCGGGTAAAAGACTGGTGAAGCTAAAGGAGGGTTCAGTTTCTAAACGATGCAAAATAGTTTCCATACGCTCGGAAACGGTGACCGTTTCGACTGAGATATTACCAGGCTGAATTTGCTCGGACAATCGTTTGAGAACGAGGTTGAAAGTGTTCCACAGTTCAATGCGATCAACCGGAGCAACCGGTCTAATTAAAGCATCGTCTCCTTGGGGTTGTAGAACGAATCGATCAAGTAAACCTTGGCGATCATCCGCTAAGCCCTTGATAATAGCGGCAGTTTCTTTCACTCGCTTGTATTGAATGAGCTGTTGGACCAAGGCCCAGCGTGGGTCTTGTCCCTCAGGTGATGAAACCTCTTCCTCGGGGCGACTTTCCACAGGTAAGAGCATACGACTTTTGATATACATCAAGGTTGCAGCCATTACAAAAAATTCTCCCGCAAGTTCTAAGTTATCTTTTTCTTGGTGACGTAAAATTTCCAAGAACTGCTGTGTCACCGATTCAATCGGGATATCGTAAATATCGATTTCGTTTTTCCGAATTAAGAAAAGAAGTAAATCCAGAGGGCCCTCGAAAACCTCTAAACGAATGGGTAAATCCGCAGGAGGCAGAATGCCATCGCGGGGGAGAGTGGGAGTGGATTCGGGATTTTCCTGCACAGTTAGAATTTAAAGAGACGAACACGGAAACGGAATCCGAGTGAGCCATCACTCAATGCAGAAACACGCTTTTGAAATCCATATTCAATTTCCCAAGAGTTGCCAATGCGTTGGATTAGCCCAATCGATTGATAAGTGTAGGCGTGAACAAGGGCATCGTAATTGGTGGTAAGAATGGCAGAAAAAACCGAGTTTAAGCGCACTTCACCCCTAAGCCATAACTGACGCGCTGGGTCGCCGTAATTTAACTCATACCAGCCAGCCGAGGCCTTCCAGAAGTCGCCCGAATTAAACGCAATCGATTGCAGTGTTTCGACGGCATTATCCCCTTGTTTGCCATAGCGATTATAAGAGTCGAGGGTGACCCAAGGGGCAGGGCTGAGACGAATATTGGCAAGAAGATCCGATTCGCGACTGAGAGCTTGTCCGTCGCGGTTCGACCAATCCTTCATAACATCGAAACGTAAAAGTTCACGTGTTCCCCAATCTGTGTCACGGGTTTCAATGGAGTTTCTGATTCCCATTCGAGCCACTTGGGTGGCAGTCGTGGCCATAACATCGGGACGATCTGCTAAATCAAGTTCGTGGAAAGCAGCTAAGGCAACGGAGCGATCCGATTTACCAACTTTGCCTGCGGCCTCCTCAGCCCCAGGCATCACACGGTATTGAATAAAGGGTCGAATGCTGTGACGCATCCCATTGATTGACCACTTTTCTGCTTTTAAATTCCAGGAGCCAGTGGCTAAGCCCTCGAGGTCAAACCCTGCTTGTCCCATTACCTTGGTGATTGCCCCTTCGCCGTTTAATCCCGATGTCCAATGAGTGGCACGA
>RFOO01000045.1 GCA_009926645.1 bacterium
AGATAAAAAAAGACGAGGTGGTGAAACATGGAAGGAGACTTTGACCGAGCCGAAGAAAAAGAAAACCGTAAATTGCCATCCTTGCCAAGAATACTGGCATGTTCATTGTGCTAAGACTAATGACGCCAGAACTTCGCGAAATCTTTCCTGAAATCACAGAGGAACAATGGACAAAACTCAGTCAGATGGCGGCCTTGCATCGCAAATGGAACGAAAAAATTAACCTCATTTCTCGAAAAGACATCGAAAATCTCGAACGACATCACTACGCACCCTGCCTCGCGGCGATTAAATTTTGGAAACTTCTACCAGGAGCTCGAGTAATTGATGTCGGTACAGGTGGCGGATTTCCTGGTCTAATTCTGGCCGTACTCTACCCCCACGCAGAATTCACATT
The DNA here is from genome assembly GCA_009926645.1 of bacterium. GTDB lineage: Bacteria > Verrucomicrobiota > Verrucomicrobiia > Opitutales > UBA953 > UBA953. The sequence goes on from RFOO01000045.1 coordinate 398, forward strand.
AGTCGATTCAGTAGGTAAAAAAATTATGGTCGTTGAAGATATCGTTCGTCGACTAGGTTTAAAGAATGTCGCCGTACTCAACGCCCGTGCTGAGACCCTAAACCACGACCACGATTTCATCACTGGCCGGGCGGTAGCCGATTTACGAACGTTTGTTCATCAAACCAAACAACTGATTATCCACGGGACAAAACATTCTCTGCCGAACGGAATTCTTTATTGGCAAGGCGGTGATCCAGCCACCGAAAAAGCCACTTCTGGCATTAGCCCCTTCTTTAGTTTCGAACTGCGTCCACTACTCTGGAATGACGAGAAATTTGAGGGAAAACGGATTGTTCTCTACCGAGCTCAAGACCTCCCCAAGTGCAAAAAGCCCGACCTGCCCCAATGACAAAGGTTTGGGTCGCCTGTGCCTTGACCCTCGTCCAGATAACCTCACGTTAACCCCGATGGCTTTTTCACCTCTACCCTTAACTCGCCAAGGAGAGAACCTGGTCGCACTTTTGCGCCAGCGCATCGTCTATCTGGATGGAGCGATGGGAACCATGATACAGCAACTGAAGTTGCAAGAGAGTGACTATCGCGGAACACAGTTTCTCCAACACCCCACTGAGCTCAAAGGGAATAACGATCTCTTAGTCCTCACCAAACCTGAAGCGGTCTTAAATATCCATCGTGCCTACTTAGCCGCTGGGGCAGATATTTTAGAAACCAATACTTTTAATGGTACGGCAATTGCCTTGGAAGACTACAAGATGGGTCACCTGGTCAAAGAGCTCAACACCGCCGCCGTAAAGTTAGCGAAACAAGCCTGCACCGAAGCGATGGCCCAAACTCCTGGGCGACATTGTTTTGTCGCCGGAGCTATCGGACCAACGAACAAGACGCTTTCGATGTCGCGAGATGTCAACGACCCCGGCAAGCGCGATGTCACCTTCAATCAAGTACGCGATGCTTACCGCGAACAAGTGGAGGCTTTGATTGACGCCGGTGCCGACCTCTTACTCTGCGAGACAGTTTTTGACACACTGGTTCTCAAAGCCGCTCTCTTCGCCATCGATGAAGCCTTTGCTGCCCGAGGATTTCGACTGCCCCTCATGATTTCGGGCACCATTACCGATGCCTCAGGTCGCACCTTAACTGGACAAACCACCGAAGCTTTCTGGAACTCAGTTCGCCACGCTAATCCTATCAGTATCGGAATGAACTGTGCTCTGGGTGGCGAACAGATGCGCCCACACATCGATGAATTATCGCGCAAAGCCGACGTCTTTGTCTCCTGCTACCCCAATGCAGGACTACCCAATCCGCTTTCGCCTACGGGATTCCCAGAAGGCCCCGAAGACACGGCTGCGATTCTCGAAACTTTTGCGCGTGATGGTCTGGTTAATATTTTAGGTGGATGCTGTGGCACCACACCCGAACACATCGCCGCCATCCGACGTCGCACCGAAAAATATCCACCACGCACCCTACCCCAACTCGCCCCAGCATTGCGGGTGGCCGGACTCGAAGCCCACAACATTGTAGGCGGAGCTCAATCCTTTGTGAATATCGGCGAACGGACTAATGTCGCTGGTTCACCCAAATTTAAAAAATTAATCGAAGAAGGAAATTACAAGGAAGCCATTGCCGTGGCGAAACAGCAGGTCGAAGCAGGCGCTGGCATTATCGATGTTAATTTCGATGCAGGGCTTTTAGATGGCAAGGCCGCGATGGTTAAATTCCTCAATCTCATCGCCACAGAACCCGACATTGCTCGCGTTCCGGTAATGATCGATTCCTCTAAATGGGAAATCCTCGAGGCAGGATTGCAGTGCCTCCAAGGAAAAGGCATCGTGAATTCTCTTTCTCTAAAAGAAGGGGAAACAGAATTCATCCGACAGGCTAAACTTTGCCGACGCTATGGAGCGGCCATGGTGGTGATGGCTTTCGATGAGAAAGGTCAGGCAGCAACCTTTGCCGATAAGGTTAGAATCTGCGAACGAGCCTATAAAATTCTCACCGAGAAAGCAGGCATCGACCCCCAAGATATCATTTTCGACGCCAATATCCTCACTGTCGCTACGGGCATGAAGGAGCACGACAGTTACGCCCTCGATTTCATTCAAGCGGTCAGCGAAATTAAAAAGCGTTGCCCTGGGGTTCGCACATCGGGTGGCCTCTCCAATGTCTCTTTCTCGTATCGCGGCAACAACCCCGTGCGTGAAGCGATGCATTCCGCCTTTCTCTATCACGCCATCGCAGCGGGATTGGATATGGCAATTGTCAACGCCGGCATGCTCGAAGTCTACACCGACATTAATCCCTCACCGCCGAAGCTCCACGCTTTGCCGGTAGTAAAACGGAAGTCGATTCCTCCAAGAAAAATGAATGGCGACAACTCCCTGTCGAAAAACGCCTCGAGCATGCTCTAGTCAAAGGCATCGATGAATTTATCATCGGTGACACCGAGGAGGCCCGACAAAAACTCGGACGACCCCTCCTCGTCATTGAAGGCCCATTAATGGACGGTATGCGCGTTGTCGGCACGCTTTTCGGTGAAGGAAAAATGTTTCTCCCCCAAGTCGTCAAATCGGCACGAGTCATGAAAGCCGCCGTGGCTCACCTCGAGCCCTTCATGGCAGCTGAAAAAGTGGGCGGATCCAACCAAGGGAAGTTCCTTATCGCCACTGTGCGTGGCGATGTACACGACATCGGCAAAAATATCGTCGGGGTTGTACTCGCCTGCAATAATTACGCCGTCACCGACCTTGGGGTAATGACACCAGTCGAAAAAATTCTCGATGAAGCACGCCACCTGCAACCCGACTTCATCGGCTTATCTGGTTTAATCACACCTTCGCTCGATGAAATGGCTACAGTGGCCAAAGAGCTAAAACGAGCCGGCTTCACTACGCCTCTTTTGATTGGTGGCGCTACGACTTCGCAAGACCACACCGCAATTAAACTCGCTGAACACTATGATGGCCCCGTGGTTCATGTCAGCGATGCCTCCTTAGTCACGGGCGTCTGCAGCGACCTCCTTAACCCAGTTCGGAAAGAAAGTTATATTGCTGAACTAAAAGCTGAGCAGGCACAAACCCGCGAAGCTTATGAAAAACGCCAGCCTCGCGTCATTATACCTTTAAGCGAAGCGCGCCAACGCCCCCTGACACTCAATACTCCGCCGGCCCCAGCTCCTCAGAAACTCGGTGTTAGCCTCTTTGAAAGAATCGATCCAGCTGCCGTAGCAGAGGTTATTGATTGGACGCCCTTCTTTGTCACTTGGAGCCTTAAAGGAACTTTTCCCAAAATTTTTAAGTCGGAAAAATACGGCGCTGAAGCACGTAAACTTTTCGATGATGCACGTCGAGAACTCGACCATCTCATCAAAGAAAATCGCGTGCACCTGCGCGGAGTTCTAGGTCTATGGGCAGCCCGTCGTCGCGGCGACGATGTTATTCTTTATACCGACTTAACCCAAAAGAAAGAGCTGGGTCGCCTCCACTTTTTACGCGATCAGTTATCGCGCCCGACCGTTAAGACCTGTCGTTCGCTCGCCGATTACATTTCCGAACAGCCCGGCGATTACTGTGGTGCTTTTGCGGTAACCGCAGGTCAAGAAATTGAAGAGTACGCTCAATCCTTCAAAGAAACTAATCCCTATCGCCACATTCTCATTCAAGCGATTGCTGACCGCTTAGCCGAGGGTTGTGCCGAGTGGCTCCATCGTGAAGTGCGAACAAAACTCTGGGGCTACGCTCCTAAAGAAGCATTAAGCGTCGAAGATTTAGTAGAGGAAAAATATCAAGGCCGTCGCCCTGCTGCTGGTTACCCCGCCTGCCCTGAACACACCGAAAAAGCCGAAATTTGGCGTCTCTTGGGAGCCGATCGAATCGGCTGCACGCTCACCGAGTCATTTGCGATGAATCCCGCAGCCTCAGTCTCGGGTTTGTACTTTGGACACCCGCAATCCATCTACTTCGATGTCGATGGCATCGGTCGCGATCAAGTCGAAGACTACGCGAAACGAAAAGGCTGGACCATAGCCGAGGCCGAAAAATGGTTAGCACCCGTGCTTGGTTATAAAACTTAAAGATGGAAGAGCGAGAGTTTCAAAAATTGGTTAAGGCTATCGGGCCGTCCGACGCGGAAGTAGTTCTTCGTTTTTTTGGCGACTCCTGTTCGCTTTGCCAAATTACCGAAGCCGCTGAGCAAGTTGAACTCGATTGGCCCGAGTGGGCTAAAGCTGCCGTTGTTCTGCAGCATTGGCTGGAGGCACATCAACGCACAGCCGACGCTCAGCGAAAAATCGGATACCTTTCGTGCGCCGCTGAGGGTTTTAAAAATGTGCCGTTAAGTATGCGGCCTGACCTCCCCACTGCTGTCAGCCGTATGCTCAATCAATTCGGCTTCGCGGAATAAATGCCCCACGCCTCTCAAGTCGCTGTAATCGGTGGTGGCGCCGCCGGATTCTTTGCGGCCATTACTTGTGCCGAGAAACTAGGTTCACGCGGTCAAGTCACGCTCTATGAAGCAACCCCTCACCTGTTATCCAAAGTTAAGATTTCTGGTGGCGGGCGTTGCAATGTAACCCATGCCTGCTTTGAACCTGCCGAACTAATTAAAAAATACCCCCGCGGAGGACGCGAACTTCTCGGAGCTTTTCATCGATTTCAACCACGAGATACCATCGCTTGGTTCGCCGAACGCGGTGTGGAAACCAAAACGGAGGCTGACGGGAGAATGTTTCCCGTTTCCGATGACTCAGCGTCAATCGTTGAAGCCTTACAAAAAGCCGCCACTCGTGCAGGCGTAAAAATTCTTACCGGACAAGGATTGCGTGAAGTGCGTCGCCACGAAAGTCGTTTCGAACTTGTTTTTAATGACAACACAACCGCATCTTGCGACCGCCTCATCGTTGCGACTGGAGGCAATAAATCGTCCGCCGGACTCACCATCGCGCAGTCTTTTGGACACACGATTATTCCCCCCGTGCCCTCTCTTTTTACTTTTCATATTCAAGACCCTCGACTGGCCGAACTCTCTGGCCTCTCCGTTGAAAACGTTTCAGTTCAAGCACTTGGTACAAAATTAAAAACGGACGGCCCTCTGCTCATCACCCATTGGGGCCTCAGCGGACCAGCCATCTTAAAATTATCCGCTTGGGGCGCACGGATTTTCGCCGAGGCAAATTATCAATTTAAAATTCTCGTTCATTGGCTACCCGCCTTCACCGCTGAGGCACTTCTGAAAGAGCTAAACCGCGCTCGCGAGATGAACGCACGGAAGCAAATCACTACGTTCAGTCCGGTCGCTTTGCCGCAACGCCTCTGGGAACGTTTCGTGATTGCCGCGGGCATCGCACCTACCACGCCCTGGGCCCATGTAAGCAACAGCAACCTGCAAAACTTGATTACCCAACTCACTCGCAGTGAATTCACCGTTGATGGCAAAAGTATGTTCAAAGATGAATTTGTGACCTGTGGAGGCGTCAAACTATCTGAAGTTAACTTCAAAACCATGGAAAGTCGCCTACAGCCTGGACTCTATTTTGCGGGCGAAGTTCTGGATATCGACGGAGTCACTGGTGGCTTTAATTTTCAAAATGCTTGGACGACGGGTTGGCTAGCGGGGCAGTCGTGTGCGGAATAGAAATAGTTCGCCTCGATTAAATGAACCGTTTGAATAAAAAAGAATGAACGAAGAAGCGTCACCCGGTGAGCCACAGCTAGGCGACTGTGTTGACGGTCAAATTCTCGTCGCCGTCGGCCTCGATTTTACCTTCACCGAAATACTCCCTTCCCACCAAGAGCTGTTTCAATCTCTCGATCAGTGGCTCACGAGTATTCGCACTTATTCATTCGAGAATCGCTTCGGCACTGAAGCGAATCTTTGGGATGAACTGGAAGACTGTGGTTATGAAATTGGCGAAGGTGAAATCGAAGATCCCGTTAAAGCCAAAACCCTTAAACTCTATGATGTTTGGGTAGCCAACGAGTCATTACCCGATGCGCTTCTCCAAGTGCAAAATCGTGTTCAAGAATTTGCCAAGATAGCCTTGGAGTTAATTCCGCCTGGATTGCATACTACTGCGAAGACCAATCCCGCGCCCAAGGCCCTCATTGAGTTCATTGCTAAATTAGAGGAACCAGAGTAGTTTCCCTTTAACCAAAGCGCTAACCCCTGTCTTTTAAGTAATAGACCCCAAAGGGGCGTTATTGTTTTCCAAAGAAAACATTTAGACTAATCGGAGTGAAAAAATTACTCCTATTACCCCTACTTGTTTTGTATGTATTTATTCATCCAAGTGCCCGTGCCGCAGGTGGAACAAGTTCCTCGCCGCTAGATAGCGATGGAGATGGTATCACCGATGCCGTTGAGGTCGCTTGGGGGTTTAACCCGCAAGATCCCAGCGACGGTCAATCCGACACCGATGGTGACGGACTTACCCTTTATCAAGAGGTTAAATTAGGCACAAATCCCTTTAATAAGGACACTGATGCCGACGGAGTAAGCGACTTCGATGAAGTCATCGTCGGGCAAGACCCCTTAAACCCCCAAAGACCCGTTGATGAACTTCACCAAGCCGAACCCATCAAAAAACTTAACTTCACCGTCAGTCTTCCCGTGGATTATATTAGAAATGGCAGTTTTGATTCACCGTTAAACTTCACGCAGGCGAATGTCGAACCCGACGAGGACCAAGCGACCCTCGCTAAAAAATTTCCGAGTATCCCAGGCTGGACTGGTATCCAAGACAATCTCGAGGTCTATCGCCAAGGAAACAACCAGTTTCTAAAAATCGATGAAGGAGTTCTTCAAAAGCTTAATGTAAATGGACCTGGATCTTATGTGCTAACCTGGAAAATGCGTGCACTTAATCG
>RFOO01000046.1 GCA_009926645.1 bacterium
GTCTTCCCGCCTTGCACCTTTGGTCTGGGTGGTCTTTGCTTCGCTCGATGGCTCCCGTTGCATCAAACATGTCACTTCTTAAGCGAGTGCCCTTAAAATGGTGGGGAATAGTGGGATACCTTTGTCTCTTGGTTCTTTCAGCTACGTTTCCTTTTTTTCAGTCAGTTGAAAGGTATTCCAAGGATTATCCCTCATTGGTGCCAGCTTATGACTTTAAAAATGATAAAGTAGCTCCCACGGGAGAGAAAATTTTTGTTCACGCTAATTTATACGGTTTTAATCCGGAGGGTGGCTCGGGTGGCAAACCGGTGGTTGTTTATTTGCATCGCTTACCTTGGACCAAGCAAGGCAGCGAGTTTTGTAAAGAGTTAGCCAAGTCGGGTAAGGTTGCAGTGGTTGAACCGTTTATGCCTGGATTTGCGACTTCACCAGGAGATGTGCCAAGCCACTCGATGGAAGCCAACGCCCATGTGGTAGCAGCATTGCTTGAACAATATGGCATTCATCAATACCATGTGATTGCTCATGGACTATCGAGTGTTGCTGCTTTGGAGTTAGTTTCAGCTTACGATACGCGGATTCAATCCGTCACCTTTCTCTCTGCGCCGGGAGTGCAAGAGTTTGAATTGTTAGGTAATCCTTTGGTTAACAAAATTGTGTATGGTTTTCATGGGGCTTTTTTCTGGGGAGTTTCTCGACTCACGCCTAATTTTGGCTTGGTTGATTTACTGCCTTGGGATCGCGATTATGCGAAAACCATTTTTGATACTGATTTAACTGACAGTAATAAGATTTTACATGGAATGCGTCATCCTTTGCTGCTCGTGCATGGTGATTCCGATTGGCTTACGCCATTGGATTCCGCCATTTATACTTCAAAAATTCTTCCTCATTCCGAACTGGTTGTTCTGTCGGGTGGACGTGATGTCGTCTTTCAACAAAAAAAGAAGGTTGCCGATAAAGTTATACAATTTGTTTCAACGCCAAACGCCGTGGCTATAGGACATTCCCAAAATCCGCCCATTCCCCGTGCGCAAGGTTATCATTATTGGATTTTGCTTATCATTATTATCCTTTGTACTTTTGTAGCCGAGGATCCAACCTGCTTAGCTTCAGGACTGATGGTGGCAGTAGGTATCCTCGATTTTTGGTCGGTGACCGTTGCCTGCTTTATCGGAATCTTTATCGGGGATGTATTTCTTTATTCGATTGGACGGTACTTTGGGCGACCGGCCTTGCGTAAAGCGCCACTAAAGTGGTTTATCAAAGAGCATAAAGTAAATCAATGGTCGGGATGGTTTTCGACTCCCAAGGGAATGCTGGTGGTGGTGAGTTCACGCTTTGTGCCAGCGAGTCGAGTGCCCACTTTTATTACGGCGGGTATTATGAAACTCAATTTTGCCAACCTGGGCTTACTGCTAATGGTTGCTGCCCTAATTTGGACTCCGCCGTTGATTTGGATTGGTTATCAGTTTGGCGAGTCGGGTATGCAAGTTTTGCATAAGTTTAAGAGCAACGCTCTCTGGGTTATTATTGGTTTCCTTGTCGCATTGCACTTTATCACGCACTGGATTGTGCCGACTTTAACTTGGCGTGGGCGTCGTCAAATTATCATGAAGGTCCGCAATTATTTGCAACCATCGCTATGGCCTTCGTGGTTACTCTTCTTACCCGTCCGTATCGGTGTTATCTTCTTAAGTCTTCGTCATCGCAGTTTAACTGCTTTTGCATCAGCTAATCCCTCCTTTGGGCGTATCGGCGGATTTATGGGGGATGCAAAATCCCTATTGCTTAGACCTTTCCAACGCGACTCTCGCTGCGTGCCTTTTGTCGGTCTCGCCATGGAAGATGCGAGCGAAGTTCGAATGCAAGAGGCTAAGGCTTTTGCTGCTTGTCATGGCTATCCTTTGGTTTTGAAGCCCGAAGTTTCCTGCAATGGTGCAGGTTTGCGTTACGTGCGAAATTCCGAACAACTCACGCGCTGGTTGTCGGTTATGAAAGAGGATATGATTTTGCAAAAGTTTATTCCTGGACTTGAATTTGAAGTGGTTTGGAGTCGTAGCCCAGGCAAAGACAACGGCCATATTATGGCTTTGGTTCATAAACAAGAGGTTGTGGTCACTGGAGACGGCGAGCAGACGCTCGAAGAATTGATTTGGCTTGATGATTTTGCGGTATCGCGGGCTGAACTCTACTTACAAGGTCATGATCGCGAATTGACCCGCGTGGTTCCTGCTGGTCAGAAAGTCATCTTGAACCTCTCAGGGAGTTATGGTCACGGGGTGCGTTGTCAGCATCGTCCCGAATTAATTACGCCTGAATTTAGTGCAGCCATCACTGCTTTTGCGAAACGTTTCCCCGCCTTGCACTATGCGCGACTCGATGTCCGTGTTACCCAAGAATCTCATTTAAAAACAGGCCAATTCGTCATTACGGAAGTCGATGGCTGTTGTAGCGTCTCAAGTCTTTTGCGCGATGGATCTTTGCTTTTCCGTCGCTCCTATCGAGCCATCTGGGAACAGTTGGGTGTTTGTATCGAGGCTGGTGCCCACAACTTGAAGCAAAAGGTACGCCCCGTGCCGATTGATGAATTATTAGCTCGTTGGAGCCAAGCTCAGGGTCGTACGGACGAATTTGCTATTACCGAAGATTAATCTATTTTGCTGTAATGATGGCAAAGGGCAACCGCTGCGGCATCGGATTCGTCGAGCGGTAAAATCTGTTTTAATCCTAAGACGCTTTTAATCATTTGTCCGACTTGCTCTTTGGCGGCGGATCCGTGTCCAGTGACGGACATTTTGATTCGTTTGGGTGCGTATTCGTGCACCGATAACCCAAGCCGGGCCAGCACGCTCAAGGCTGCTCCACGAGACGCACCCATCGCTTGTGCTGTGCGAAAATTTTGGACGTAGATAGTTTCTTCAATCGCCGCCTCAGTGGCACCGTATTGCTTGACCATCTTTTCTACGCCATCAGCAATTTTTCCTAAACATTCGAAAGCTTTAAGCGAGGGGCCGATTTTAATTGTGATACTTCCTAAGAGTTGCGGTGGCTGACAACGTGCATCAATCACAGCTAGTCCAGTTCCGCGAAGTGAAGGATCGATTCCTAAAATAATGGCATGACTCCCTCGTGATTGTGATAGTGGCGACTCTTTCTTCTTCCTCGAGGTAGAACGGGTGCGGCCAGCAGAAGGTGGCCCTCCTGCTAAATGGGCAGTCCATAGGGCGCGTGCAGATTTGCGTGCCATTCTTTTTGAGATTTACGGTTAATTGGTGGAGATTGGCAAAAGTATTTCGAGCAACAAAAAAGCCGAGTCTTTGCAACTCGGCCTTTTTCACGGAATCACGCTCGTTTAGAGTGCTCGCGCTGCAGCGATAACGGCATCTTTGGTGATACCAAGTTCGCGCATCACAACGTCTCCAGGAGCACTTAGACCGAAAGTGTCGGTACCAATCGCTTTACCATTCAATCCTACATGGCGACCCCAAGAAAGGGTTACGCCGGCCTCGATGCTGACTCGTTTGGAGCAAGATTTAGGCAAAACTTCTTCTTGATAGGATTGAGGCTGGCGGGAGAAGACTTCCATGGAGGGCATTGATACGACCCGAACGCCTGCTCCGAGTTCTTCCGCGGCAGCTAGGGCGAGTTGTAATTCGCTACCTGTACCGATGAGAATATGGGTTAATGGTGCTGTCTCTTTGCGAGCGATGTATGCGCCTTTTAAGACACCTTGGCGACGTGTTGCCACGGGAATAGCATCCAGCGAAGGCACATTTTGACGGGATAAGACAAGAGCAACGGGTCCTTCACGTCGCGCAACGGCGTGGGCAAAGGCCGCAGCGGTTTCTTCGGCATCAGCAGGACGAACCACATCGAGATTAGGAATGCAACGTAACGCACTGACCGTTTCTACGGGTTGGTGAGTTGGACCATCCTCACCGACACCCACCGAGTCATGAGTGAAGATGTAGAAGGTTTGAAGTTTAGCGAGTGCAGCAACGCGGATAGACGGACGAAGGTAATCCGAGAAGGTGAGGAAAGTTGCACCCGATCCTTTGAAAACACCATGGCAGGCGATACCATTCAGTATGGCACCCATGCCGTGTTCGCGGATACCGAAGTAGAGGTTTCGACCCGCGGGAGTTGCGATGTCAAAATCACCAACCTCTTTGATGTAGTTTTTGGTGGAACCGTGTAAATCGGCTGAGCCCGAGATGACGAGCGGAGAGGCTTTGGCGACCGCGTTGATGCAGGTTTCACCCGAGACGCGAGTGGCAAGAGAGTTTTTACCAAACTCAGGAATCGCGGCGAGTAACGATACAACGTCGCCATGGTCGCCCTTTTGGGCTTTTTCTAAGAGTTGCGCTTTAGCGGGATTTGCTGCTTTCCAAGCGGCAAATGTTTTTTGCCAAGCAGCGTAGTCAGCGGCTTGCTGAACTTTGCGGTCGGCAAAGAATTTCTTGGTTTCAGGTGAAACATAGAATTTCTCATCCGGCAGACCAATGGCTTTACGCGAAGCATCAATGAACTTCACGCCGGCTTCGCCGTGACCTTTGCTGGTGCCTTGGACTTCAGCGATGCCCTTGGCGATAACGGTTTTGCAAATCACCAACTTGGGTTTACCGCTCTTGCTGGCTCGGGCTTTATCAAGGGCTGCGGCAATCGGGTCTAGCTCATTGCCTTCTTTGACAGTGATGACTTCCCAGTTAGCCGCTTCGTATCGTTTGGCGGTGTCTTCATTCTGAGTTTTGGAAGCCATGGCATCCAACGTCACATCGTTGGAATCATAAATCATAATTAAATTATCGAGTCCGAAGCGGCCAGCGAATGAAGCGGCTTCATGTGAGACGCCTTCTTGCAAGCAACCATCCCCTGCGAGACCGATAACGAAATGGTTAAAGATAGTGTGTTCTGGAGTGTTAAAGTGAGCGGCAGCCATTTTGGCAGCGAGAGCCATGCCGACGATATTGCCTGTTCCTTGTCCCAGAGGCCCCGTCGTTGCTTCAACACCCACTGTTTCACCAAATTCAGGGTGACCCGGAGTTTTGCTGTGAAGTTTGCGGAAAGCTTTTACCTCTTCAATGGGTAGATCGAATCCAGCCAGGTGAAGCCAGCCATAGAGGAACATGGAACCATGACCAGCGGAGAGGACAAATCGGTCGCGATTTATCCAGAGGGGTGTGGCTGGGTTATGGCGGAGGAAATTGCCGTAAAGCACGGCACCAATCTCGGCAGCTCCTAAAGGCAGTCCGAGGTGGCCAGAGTGGCAGGCGGCAACGGCATCCATGGCCAGTCCACGGGCTTCGGTGGCCGCACGAGAAAGATCGCTAGAGTGGGGGAGTGACATACTGACTGTATCCGTAAGGGATAATCCCCCAAGGATTCCAGCCTTGAATGCAGGGGGCCTCATCTTCCAAATAGGGGTATGGCCAATCAAGAACTCGAAGAAGGTTCAGTTTTACGACTGGATTTCAAAAAACTAAGGAAAATCGCCTCAGGTCAGGCCGATGTTATCCCAGCCGTGGCCCAGGACGCCACCACGGGCGAAGTGCTTATTTTGGGGTATGTCAATGAACTGGCACTGCAAACGGCCATTAAAGAAAAGAAGGCGACCTTTTGGAGTACTTCCCGTAATGAACTCTGGATTAAGGGTCTGACTTCCGGGGATTTTTTAGAACTCACCGAGGTAAGAGTTAACTGCGAACAGAATTCAATTTTGTATAAAGTGCGTCCCGCTGGGCAGGGGGCTTGTCATACTAAAGGAGCTAATGGCAAATCTCGCTCTGGTTGTTACTACCGTCGCCTGCGTCCCGATGGAACGCTGGAAATGGTTTAGCGTTTACCGAGTTCTTGATTTACGAGCGTTGCGTCGATTTCGAATTTAATCACCAGCATTCTCGAAATTTGAGTCAGTCGATCAACGCCTGGTTTTGCCACAAAACCGAGAGCGTCATAATCACCTTGCTTGCTCATCAAGTCTTGAAGCGCTTTGACCGCATCCTCGGTACTGCGGTATTCAAAGGCGAGAGTGAGTACGCAGTCATTGGGCGATTCCGACTCTCCGACGACCAGGGTAGCTTGTTTGGCGGTAGATGCGGCAGCTACTACCGCGGGACCGAGCCAGCGACGCTTTTTGATGGAATCAAAGAGTGCTGAAACAGGTTCGATCTGAACGATTAGATAGCCTCGAGAAATACTGTTTAATTGAGTCTTGGCTTTCTTGGTTAGAATCCTTGCGGGTACAGTGAGGGGAGGGCTCTCCGCGTTATTCAGGATCAAACTCGTTTTTTGCTCATCGACCAGAAAACCAAAGTCCACTCGTTCGGCAGATGTGTTAAAGGCTGCGATAAGTGCCGATTTGTTTTTGGCTCTTTCATTCGGCGGAGTGAAGAGGGATAAGGCGCCGACTGCTGTTTGCGAAGCTGTTAAAAATTGAGCCTGCCGTGGATAGAAACTTCCGTAAATACTGCAAGTGGAGGGAACCCGCAGGGTTTGGTTTGAGGGCGACATCCACCAAGCGATGAGACCGACAACCACGGCCACGCCGATGATGCAGAACATGAACCGCCTCATACAAAAAGAGTAACCCCCAATCGAAGGGGGTCACTCTCGAAAACGGGAAAAATCACTCTGCCCCGTATTTTGATAACTTTTTTATTAGGGGGTCGTTTCCAAAGAGGCATTCTCTTTGGTTTCTGTACGGGCAACCCCCGCTTGATTTTGTGCAGTGGTCATCGCTTTATTTAGTACCTTCGCAATCATTTGCGCAGTTTTATCCGCAGGGTATTCCATCTGCATCTCAACCGTTTTAGTGTTTTGGCTGATTTTTACCTTTTGCAGAAGCGATTTAATCGTTTCGCCATCTTCTGGATTCTTTTGCGTGGATGGAAGAGTCATCATACCGAGGGCAATAAAACCGCGTAATTGGTTGGCGGAAGTTTCCGCTTTATCGGCATCGGCAAAATCACTGGAGGCTTTTAAACTGAAATTTTTAGGGTCCTCTCCGATTGAAAAGGCAGCACTCAAAATACCATCGTTATTAATCATTTTTGCGATTTGTGGGTACTGCTTAAACTGATTGAAGTCGCCACGAATGATGAGCCAATCGTTAGGCGAATTTGTTTTCACTTGAGCCAAATTAGCGGGCAGAACGGCACTTTTCTTTTTTTTCTGTAAAGTTTCGATGGTTACACTCGCTAGAGAAGTTGGGCTG
>RFOO01000047.1 GCA_009926645.1 bacterium
TTTTTGAATTTCGGGTAGCATTTCCCAGTCATCGATGCGCACGCGCCCTTTTTCATCAAAATGGAGGGCGTTGCCATTATACATTTGTTTTTCAAACAAGCGCTGGATTTGCTCGATGCAGCCTTCGTGATTTCCTTTGGCCTTCATGATTTTATAGAGCAATGAAACATACAACGGAACAACGGGAATCGCAGAGCTAGCTTGAGTGACTACGGCTTTGTTGACCGAGACAAAAGCGCGGCCGCGATGCAGTTTCATTAACGCATCAATCTTTTGGCTGGCCCGCTCCAAATCTTCTTTGGCTTTTCCGATGGTGCCATCTTTGTAGATGGGCCAAGTTACTTGAGGGCCAATGTAAGAATAGGCCACTGTTTGACAGCCAGTAGCAAGCACTCCGGCTTTATCCAATTCCTCCATCCAAATTTCCCAATCTTCGCCCCCCATCACTTTTACGGTGTGGGCGATTTCTTCGGCATTCGCCGTTTCCAAGGTTACATCGTTAACCACTTTGCGATCGGTATCTAAATTCTTCGCATGGAAAGGAGCACCTGTTGGCTTGAGAGTTGATTTATAGGTTACTCCATCGGGAGCAGTGCGACGTGGTGAAGCGAGGGAGTAGACGACGAGGTCGATTTTGCCTCCAGGCATCTTCTTTTTAATCGCATCAATCGCTTGCGCTTTCATCTCTGAAGAAAAAGCATCTCCATTGAGGGAGACGGCTTTTAGTCCGGCTTTTTTCGCTTCGGCATGAAAAGCTGCGGTATTGTACCAACCAGGGCTTCCTGGTTTGTCGCCTTCACCATTTCGTTCGAAGAAAATACCAAGGGTAGCGGCTCCCGAACCGAAGGCGGCAGCAATCCGAGAAGAGAGGCCATAGCCAGTGGAAGATCCGATAACTAAAACCGATTTTGGTCCGCCTTGTAGAGGCGGACGTGAGCGTACGTAGGCAATCTGCTCACGGACATGGGCAGCGCATCCCTCGGGATGGGAGGTAATGCAGATAAAGCCACGAACTCGGGGTTTCAGTATTTGCTGGGACATAAACAGAGACTTAAAGCGAGGTGGCTCGACTTCAACCAGTTTTTGTTCCTCTTGCGCCCCCCGCTCGATTCACCTTGTTTGAGTTATGTTTAGTTCCAGACTTTCCTTTGCCGATTCAACGAATGCCTTAAGTAAGGCTAAGGAACGTCGACGAATCGCGGGTTTACCTATCATCGATATGGCCGATTCAAATCCAGCGAATGCTGGGTTCGTTTGGTCACTCACCGAACTGTCGGCTCTGCTACGTCGTGAGGGTATACAGCGACAAATTCCAGAGGCACACGGATTGCCTTCAGCCCGAACCGCTCTGGTGGATTATTATTTGGCTCGCGGGGTTCGATTGACTGAAGACCGAATTTTTTTAACCGCAAGTACGAGCGAAGGATATGCTTGGTTATTCAAACTGCTCTGTAATCCAGGAGATGAAGTTTTAGTTCCTGAACCTGCCTATCCACTGTTGGAAGTTATCGCTGCACTCGAAGGCGTTGTTATCCGTCCTTATCGGTTGGTTCAACTGGCAGGAGAGTGGGTGATTGACCCGAGTTCATTGACGGCGAGCCGACAAACACGGGCTATTCTTTGCATTAATCCTTCGAATCCAACAGGAGCCTTTGTGGGGCGCAGAGACCGAGATTTGTTGAGAGGCTTCGCACTCAAAAATAGTTTAGCGATTATTTGTGACGAAGTGTTTTTAGATTATGTCGCGGAGGGAGTAACTTCTCCTGGAACGTGGGCGGGGGAAAATCAAATCGCACATTTCGTTCTTAGCGGATTGTCCAAAGTTGCGCTGACTCCTCAATTGAAAGTGGGATGGATTGTTGTCAGTGGTCCCCGCGACACTGTTCAAGAGTCGTGTCGACGACTTGAGCATATCGCCGATGCCTTTCTCTCGGTTAACACCCCAGCGCAACTCGCTTTGCCCGATTTACTTCGTCGAGCAGGGTCGATGCGATCCGCCATTAATGCTCGAGTGAAGCAAAATGAAATGACACTTAAAAATTGGGCTGAGCAATCGGGTCATGGTTGCACCGTATTACATCGTCCAGCTGGCTGGATGGGTGTTTTGGCTCTTCCTTCAGGGGTTGCCGAGGAGAGGTTTCTCTTAAACGCCCTCGAAGAGGGTGTTTGGGCACACCCTGGTTATTTTTATGGTATGCCAACAACGATTCCCTCGGTTATTTTGAGCCTTTTGCTCAATCCTTTACAGTTTAATGAGGGATTAAAGGGTTTGGAGCGTGCATTGAAACGAAGTTAGAGGGTTTTACTTACCGCTTGCCAATCGGCTAAGCAGGTGTTTGCTCCGACCTTCACAAAGGAGCAAGAAACACTATGTCACGCATCTGCAGCATCACCGGCAAGCGTCCCGTCAAGGGCCGTCGAATCGTTCACCGCGGTCAATCGAAGAAGAGTGGTGGTATCGGTTTTCAGTTGGTTAAACAAACCAAACGAGTCTTCCGTCCTAACGTACAACGCATTCGCGTTCTCCAGCCTAACGGTTCGGTTAAACGTCAATGGGTTTCGGTTAAGGCCATCAAGGCAGGTTTAGTTACCAAGGCTTAAGGGTTTATCTCTTCGCATCAAAAAGGCCCGTCTTCACGGGCCTTTTTTGTTGGCGATGAGAAACGGCTCTGGGTGTTTATCTCGAAAAAATCTTCTGAATAAGATCGTTGTGCCAGAGCACGCTACCCCAGGTAGCTGCGGCAATCACGATAGTCAGAAACACCGCGGCGCTTCCCATGTCCTTGGCTCTTTTGGCCAGCGGATGTCGATCGAGAGAGATGTGATCGGTGTTCGCCTCAATGGCTGAATTGATCAATTCAACAATGAGGATGAGTTGTAAGACTGAAAAAAGGAGGGCTCTTTCCATCGCACTAACGGGGACGAACCATGCAGCAATAGAGAGAGGAACGACAACTATCAGTTCTTGTTTGAAAGCGTGCTCATGTTCAGCAGCGGCTTTTAAGCCGTCCCAAGTGTAACGAAGGGCGTTGATGAGCCGGCCTAGTCCACCTTTAGACTTCATCGTTTCTCCGTAGTTTTTGGGCTTTTGCATAATGACGTCTCATTGTAATTGGGTGATTTGGCCTAAAGCAAAGGGATTTTTAGCCTTGAAAACGCTTGCCAGAGTGGGGTGCTACCCTAGATTTCGCGGTTCCCTGTAAGGAAAACTACTATGCGCGACGACTACCTGCAAGATGCTCGAAAGATTATCACCGACCCCAACATTCTCATTAATGTTGTCTCCAAACGCGTGAAGCAGCTCCGCGCTACGGCCGAACGTCCTCAAGGCTCACCTCCCAAGTACAAGCACCTTTTGGGTGGAGATCTCTATGAAACCCTTTCGCCTGAAGATATCGCTTTACGCGAAATTATTGAGGGTCGAATCACTTGGGCATACGCTGAAGAAGACCAGAGTAAGGTCTAGGGCTTTGGTCTGCAAAGTGGTTTGGTCTTTGGCGGTTAGCCAATTATAACACCATGGCTAAACGCAAAGAACAATCGCTTCCCGAAATTAATAATCCCAAGGCTGGGCGAGACTACTTTATTGGCCAAACGTTTGAGGCGGGTTTAGTTTTACTGGGTACTGAAGTAAAATCACTCCGTCTTGGCCGAGCTAATATTGCGGATGCTTTTGTTCGGCTTACTCCCAAAGGCCCCGTATTATTTCATGCTCACATCGCGGAGTATGATTTTGGGAATCATCACAACCACGATCCCTATCGGACGCGCCGTCTTTTACTGAATGCGGCAGAGATTGCTCGTCTCACCGAAGCTGTTCGTTCAGGGGGTTCAACGGTTATCCCTTTAAAACTTTATTTTAAACATGGTTTGGCGAAGTGTCTCATTGCGATTGGTAAGGGGAAAAAGCAGCAGGATCGTCGCCAAGATATCAAAGAGCGCGAAGCGAAGCGCGAAATCTCTCGAGCCATGCATCGACGTCAGTGAAGCCACCTCTACAGATCATTTTAATTCGACCCGAAATTCCTCCGAACACAGGTAATATCGGTCGACTTTGCGCGATTACGGATTGCCGTTTGCATCTCATTCACCCCTTAGGATTTTCCTTAGATGATAAACAGTTGCGCCGTGCAGGAATGGATTACTGGCATCAATTGGATGTGCACCACCACGCTGACTGGGAGGCTTTTTTGCAATCACCTCAGCGTCCATCGCGACTTTGGCTTTTAACGACCAAAGCGAAGCAGGGCTTGTGGGATGTGGTCTTTAGTCCTGGAGATGGTTTGGTTTTTGGCAATGAGGGTTCTGGTGCACCCGCCGAAGTTCATGCCTGGATGGGGGTAGAACGATCTTTGAAAATCCCTCAGTTTAATGATTCTCTGCGGTCTCTTAATTTATCAACGGCCGTTGGCATCGCGACTTATGAAGCTTTGCGACAGATTAAGGGCCTAAATAAGTAGAAGTCGGTTTGCTTTTTTAGGGGGTTTGGAGTTGGTAAGGTATGGACCGAATCGCCACGATAAGACAAACCATTGCCCCTGCTCGTCAGCGTTTATTGGCTCACCCGCTTTACGCTTCGATGGCCTCATTGCAAGACGTGCAACGTTTTATGGAGTTCCACGTTTTTGCGGTTTGGGATTTTATGTCGCTTTTAAAACGACTGCAACGAGACCTGACTTGCGTTGATTTACCATGGGTCCCCGTCGGCGATGCAGAAGTTCGTTATTTAATTAATGAAATTGTCTGTGGAGAAGAGTCGGATGTTGATCCCCAAGGAACGCGTATCAGCCATTTTGAACTTTATCAGCGAGCGATGCAGCAAGCGGGTGCTTCTTCTCAAGCCGTGACGAATGCCTTAGCCAGTGTGAAGGCAAAGGCCTCGACTTCTGCCGCTTTGCAATCCGCTGGAGTCCCCTCAGGAGCTGCAGAATTTTCCGCTCATACTTTTCATACCGCCAGTGTTGGAAAAATCCACGAAGTGGCTGCTGCGTTTACTTTTGGCCGAGAGGATTTGATTCCTGATATGTTTCACGAGTTGGTAGTGAAACTGAGCCGAGAGCATCCGGGGAAACTCGATACTTTCCGCTATTACCTTGAGAGGCACATTGAGGTCGATGGAGGTCATCATGGTGCGATATCCTTGCGCATGGTGGAACTGCTCTGCGGTCAAGATGACCAAAAATGGCAAGAGGCTGGTCAGGCGGCACTCGCCGCAATCGAATCACGCACCAAACTTTGGGATGCTATCCTCGCTCCTGTAGGAAATTAATCGAATTGCTTCAGAACCTCTACGCCAACCGCATCAGCGCGGAGTCGGCCTTCCTCGGTGAGACAAAAGCGATCCCCTTTTAATTCCATGAATCCTTCTTCCACGCAATCGGCAAAGAAGCTTAAAACCCCTTGTGGGCAGGGAGTTTTTAATCTTTCGGCCAAGGCAAATGGCGAAACTCCAGCATTTAATCTTAATCCGAAAACAAGTGCATCGGATAAGATATCAGAGGGAGAAAGAGATTTTTCCTGTTCTCGTCGCGGCAGGTTTTGCTCAATGCCTTCAATCCAGCTTTCGAGATTAGCGGGATTGGTCCAACGTTGACCATGCCATTGCGAGGAAGCGGATGGGCCGTAGCCAATCCAATCCCCCATATGCCAAGTGATAAGGTTGTGTTCGCAGGCGAAGCCTTTTTGAGCAAAATTTGAAACCTCATACTGAGCGTAACCTTTTTGCTCAAGGTACTGCCAGGTTTTGCGGTACAAGTAGGCCTCGCGATCTTTATCGATTTTAATTTTCCCCTGACTCATTTTAACAAAAAGAGCAGTGTCTTCTTCAAAGGTCAGGCAGTAGGTCGAAAGGTGTTGGGGATTTAAATCCACCACACGCTCTAAGTCTTTGAGCCAACGCTCTTCGTCTTGTCCAGGGATACCAAAGATAAGATCGAGATTTCGACTGGCAAATTTTATAGACTCAATGGCTTGCCAGGCATCGTGGATTTGTTTGGGTGAATGTCTTCGGCCTAGGGTTTCGAGAGTCTCCTCATCAAAACTTTGCACACCCAAGGAGACGCGGGTTACTCCTGCTTCTTTGAGGGCGGCTAGTTTGTCTTCCCGAACCGAGGAGGGTGCGAGTTCCACTGTCCATTCCTTAGGCTTTCCGGCGGCTTGAGTAAGCGCTCGGCCAAGTCGATAGAGGTCCTCGGCGGGTAGCAGACCCGGAGTGCCACCTCCCCAAAAAGCTGTATCAACCTTACCTGGCGGATTGATTTCTAGCTCTCGCTCCATGGCGGAGAGGTAGCGATCAATGTCTCCGCGTTTTGGTTGCTCTTGGTAAAAGGCGCAAAAATCGCACGTCGAGGCACAAAAGGGCACGTGAAAATAAATCCCTCGGCCAGGGTTTGGCAGGGGTGAATTCATTCTAACCCTAACTGCTTTCGTCCTGATTCGGAAATCATGCGTGGATTCCAGACGGGGTCCCAAACGATAGCCACCTCCGCACCTTCCACACCAGCGAGAGCTTCAATTTTGGATTTTGCATCAGCCGCAATGACTGGCCCCATCCCACAGCCTTGAGCAGTCAGGGTCATTTTCACATTTACTCTTTTTCCGCCCGCGCTGCCATCTTCTAAAGACAAATCGTAAATCAAACCGAGGTCCACGATGTTAACGGGTATTTCAGGATCAAAACATTCGCGCAAAGCCCCCCAGACTGTTTCTACGTTTAAAGGGCCTTGATTGGATTGAACGGATTTCTTCTCACGATAAACCTGTGCCTCTGGACCAAGCGCCGCGAGGTCATTCTCGGCTATTCGGAATAGACCGAGAGCTGTGCGTACCGTAATGGAATTGCCAAGCGCTTGTGTGACAGTGACAGCGGTACCTTTTTCAAGAACAACCGTATCTCCCGCGGGAATGAGGGTCGCTTGGCAATCGCTGACTAAGGTGAAATTCGTCTGCATACCCATAAAGTTTAAGTTTAGAGACAAAGTGGCAAGCATCGGAGTGAAAGATTGCTTCTTCGCTTGCCGAAGGGGCAGGGTGTCATAGGGCTTGTGGCATGCCTGTTTGGTTTAATCCAGCCCGAGAACTTGATGCTTTGCTTAGAAAAGTGGCCCCCCAAGTGGCAGGGCTAGATTCTCAGTTTAATCCCGAACTTCGCCTATCTGATCCACGACATGCCGACTTCCAGGCTAATGGTGTTCTTCC
>RFOO01000048.1 GCA_009926645.1 bacterium
CCATCACGCTCAAAGAGCTCGTGCTCTAAAACCGTAATAACGACATAAAGGTCACCCGCTTCGGCATTACGACGTCCAGCGGATCCATTACCCGTGGACCGCAAACGCGTACCGCTGTCGACCCCAGGCGGAATTTTAATATCCACTGAATGCTCAGCCACGACTCGCCCTTCGCCTGCACAGGCCTTACAAGGCTTTTCAATTTTCTCCCCTTCTCCTTGGCAAGTGGGACAGACCTGTCGCATCGCAAAGAGACCCGTCGACCGAACAATGTGTCCCTGACCTCCACAAGTTGGACAACGACTTTTCTTAGAACCTGGCTCAGCCCCTGAACCTGAACACTTCGCACAAGCGACATGCTTGCGATAGGTGATTTTGCGGCTCACTCCACTCGCCGCCTCTTCCAAAGTAAGCTTGATGTCGTGACGTAAATCTTCACCAGCGCTTTCTTGAGCTCCACCGCCGCCAAACATATCGCTGAATGGATTCCCCCCACCAAACATTTGGTTAAAAATATCCATCGGGTCTGCCCCATGGAATCCTCCGCGACCTCCTCCAGGCCCACCTGGACCGCCTTGTTCAAAAGCTGCCTCGCCGTGGGCATCGTAAAGCTTACGCTTTTGTTCATCGGAAAGAACCTCGTAAGCCCGCGAAACTTTTTTGAATTTTTCTTCTGCTTCTTTACTCCCCTTGTTGCGATCGGGGTGAAACTCCATCGCTTTTTTACGATAGGCTTTTTTTATCTCTTCAGCAGAAGCATTTTTAGCAATGCCAAGAATGGTGTAATAATCTTCTGCCATAAAAATTAAGCGGAGGCGGGGCCAGAAGAGACAATGACAGAGGCGGGGCGCAGAACGCGTTCATGCAAAGCCCAGCCGACACGAGCCACCTGGATGATAGTCCCCTCGGGTACGGTGTCGCTGGGTTGTTGCGCAACCGCTTCGTGTTGTGCGGGATTAAACACCTCGTGAGCAGGATTTAACTCAGCCAATCCATGCGTTTGTAGTGTTTGCCGTAATTGTTGAATCGCCATGCGAAACCCTTCGGCGACTGCCTTGCCTTCACTCTGGCCATTCGCGGCCACAAGACCTAAGGACAGTGCATCGAGCGAGGGTAAAAGATCTTCAATAAAAGAGGCTGTTGCATATTTGCGCAAATCTTCGCGGTCGCGCTGAAACCGGCGTTGTTGATTTTGCTGGTCGGCTTGACTGCGCAACAGGGCATCGCGCAGACGAGCCACTTCCGCTTCCAGTTCTTGCACACGAGTCACCTCGGGAGGAACAGGGGGAACAGCATCAGATGGAGTAGCGTCGGTCATAATCTTATTTTTTTTCGCCTAAAAGTTTTTCCGTAATAGACTTTCTTAATTCATGGTTGGCAATTTCCATGGATAGTCGCGGAGCTACGACTGCCACACTCGCTAAAGCTTGTGCGCCTAAGGGAATAGTCACCGTTTGATTAAGATTCTTCTCTGTTACATTTTTGGCTTCAAAAACGAAATTAAATTCTCGATCCAAAATAACTTCGGGAGCACGGCCCTCCGTTTCCACAATAATTTTGACATGACCCACTCGTATCCGGGCATTATCAATGAGGAAGGATTTTTTTGGAGTGGGCTCATTTTCGGCATCGGGCTTAGCCTCAGAAGAATCAGGCGAGCCCTCGCCTTTTAAGGCACGCAAAATATCCTGCGCATTATTGTCTTTCATATATCTTTTTGAACCAACCAAAACTAATTCATCGATATCGCACTCTAGTTGCTGGATGTGGAACTTTGAGAAACGATTTTTCCTGCCAGCGCGAAGGATTTGTAATTTGGAAATTTTCTAAACTAAGTCGGCCAACCAAAAGGTTGGTTTGATTGGTCTCACAGGTGAGCCCTGCTCCGGCTTTGGTCGTAAGCGCAGTATCTAAAATAGTCGGAGCAAAACGACCAATCAACCAAAGCCCAATCACGCTGACGAAAATTAAAAAAGCAAGAGCCCCGGCCAGTAGTTTGAGAAGTCGTCGCGATACGATGCCGAGACGAGTGAATTGTTCAGATTTAGCCATGGACGTAATTTTCAGCACTAGCCGTGCCACCTTGATTGGTCAATGGAGTACATAATAAGGCCCGAAAAGAGCAATTAATTGAACAAAAAACCCGCCGTGTGTCTTTCGGCGGGTCCTTCTGTCACGGCACTGTGACGCAAGTAAATTACTCTGCTGGGGGCGTGGAAGTCACCACATTGCAGGTAACCAAATCACCCGCCATAAGATGAGCCGACTTCAACTGATTGGGGAGGATATTGGCAACAATCTGGGTGTCGTTCACCGAAATGACCTCAACGAGGAGGAGTTTACCTTCCTTAACAAGCTGTAAGCGGGTAAACAGTTCAGGCTTTTCCGAACGTGCAAGGGAAACGAGTCCATCGGCTTCACGAACCCCGATGACAATCGCTTTGTCGGACTCCTTAGGAGGCTCGACCGCAACCACATCAGCAGAAGCACCGCGGGCAGATTTGGCGGCAGACCTCGATTCCCAAGAGAAACGCGTGGCAACGCCATAGGTATCGGAATCTACCACCTTCTTGGGCTTTGGCGCTGGCTTCGTTTCCGCTACCACTTCATGATTCGTGTCTTCAAAGATATCTGCTGAATCATAATCATCCGAAAAATCCTCACAGGCCGTTAGCAAAAAGGAGGCGGACAGGATAACTAAGAAGCGCTGCATAAAACAGTGGATTAAGCCCTTAAAATCCCTCTGAGAGACAGTTGAGTCAACCCCTTAATGCTTGCGACAAAGCCCAGCCTAGGCTTCTTCGATAGCCTAATGAGCCCAGAAACCTTAAAATTAATGCTCGGCTTGCCCAAGGGCAGCTTAGAGGAAGCCACCCTGCAATTATTCGCAAGGGCTGGGTACCCCATCGCCAAGAGCAGTCGCTCGTATCGTCCTAGTTTTGATGACCCCACTCTGGACGGCCGATTTATTCGTGCCCAAGAGGTCGCTCGTTATGTTGAACATGGGTTCTTTGATTTTGGCCTTACAGGCCAAGATTGGGTTCAAGAAAACGCCGCCGACGTGGTCGAAGTTTGCGAACTCGTCTACAGTCGCGCCTCAGCCCAAAAGTCTCGCTGGGTTCTTTGCGTGCCCGAAAGCTCTCCTGTCAAAACCGTCAAAGATCTTGCTGGTAAAACGATCGCCACTGAACTGGTCGAAACCACCCGTCGCTGGTTCCAAAAACAAGGAGTCGCATGCACCGTTGAGTTTTCTTGGGGAGCCACGGAAGTCAAAGTGCCCGAACTCGCTGATGCGATTGTCGACATCACTGAAACAGGTTCATCCATCATTGCGAACAAGCTTCGTATCGTCGATACACTACTCTCCACTACCACCGTGCTTATCGCCAATAAAGCGTCGTGGGCGAATCCAGCAAAACGTGCCAAAATTGAACAAATTGCCTTGATGCTAAAGGGTGCACTCGCGGCTCAGCATATGGTTGGATTAAAATTCAATCTACCACGCAAATCGCTCGATGCTGTTTCCGCAGCGCTACCTTCTTTGCGCAACCCCACGATTTCCCCTCTAAGCAACACAGAGTGGGTGGCAATTGAGTCAATTATTGATGCCCGACAATCACGGGAGTTCATTCCTACGCTTAAAGCTCAAGGAGCGGAAGGTATTGTCGAATACCCCATCAACAAACTCGTCTACTAATCAAACCTGCACCATGGCGGAAGTCACGCGCATTGGCTTAATTCAACTCACAGCCGAAGACACGCCTGCGGCGAATGTCCGCAAGACGATTCCGCGTATTGAAGAAGCGGCTGCCCGTGGGGCCAAGATCATTGGCTTACAGGAAATGTTTACGACCAAATATTTCTGTATCGAACAAAACCCTAAACATTTCCAGTTAGCCGAACCCATTGAAAGCGGACCTTCGGTCAGCACACTCGCCAACGTCGCCAAAAAACTCGGCGTTGTTATTGTCGCTCCTCTTTTTGAAGCTCGTGGTAGCGAAGTTTATCACAACACCGCAGCCGTTATCGATGCGGACGGATCCGTCTTGGGCAAATACCGCAAAATGCACATCCCGCAAGATCCCGGTTTCGAGGAAAAGTTTTATTTTACACCTGGCGATTTAGGTTTTCGCACTTGGTCAACGGCCCACGGAAAAATCGGCGTTTTAATTTGCTGGGATCAATGGTACCCCGAAGCGGCTCGGCTGACGGCTTTAAGTGGAGCCAACATCTTATTCTATCCTACGGCGATTGGCTGGTTGCCTGAAGAAAAAGCGACGCTAGGCCAAGCCCAACACACCGCCTGGGAAACTGTACAACGTGGCCATGGCGTCGCCAATGGATGCTATATTGCCGCCACGAACCGCGTCGGCACAGAAGGACAAACACAATTCTGGGGACAAAGTTTTGTTTCTAATCCTTACGGTGAAATTATCGCCAAGGCCACAAGCGACAAAGAGGAGGTACTCATCGCCGATTGCGATTTGGAAAAACAAAAAGAGTTCCGACGAATTTGGCCTTTCTTCCGCGATCGCCGCATCGATGCTTATAGTGATTTAACCAAACGGTTACGCGATTAATTTATGGAGTCTCCGCGCGCACTCGGCTTCCGCATGCCTGCTGAATGGGAACGCCAATCAGCCACTTGGCTTTCTTGGCCATCCAATCCTCAACTTTGGCCAGGGCATTACTCTCTCATTCCCGCAAAATTTGCTGAATTTGCTGCGGCCATTTCTCGGTTTCAACCGGTTCGCATTAATGCCGCTGGGACTTTGCGCAAAGAAGCCGAATCAGCCCTGCGCGAAGCAAAAGCGGATCTCTCCGTTATCGAGATTTTTGAAATCCCAACGAATGACGTTTGGTGTCGCGACCATGGCCCACTTTTTATTAAAAATAATCGCACGGGTGAAGTCGCCATCACCGACTGGGAGTTTCACGGGTGGGGTGGAAAATTTACCGCCACGCTCGACAATCAGGTTCCAGAAAAAATTGCCCAAGCACTCAATTTAAAGCGCTTCGCCTTTCCTTTTGAACTCGAAGGTGGTGGCATTGAAGTTACTGGCGATGGAATTTTATTAACCACCGAGGCGGTGCAGAATAATCCCAACCGTGCAACCGGCCGAGATAATCGCGCCTTTGAATCCGCTATTCGCGAAGGGCTAAGTATCGATGAGATTCTATGGATTGGTGAAGGACTAGCGAACGATGATACTGATGGTCACATTGATAATCTCGCACGCTTCGTAAACCCCAACACCCTTGTCGCCGTCACCGAAAAAAATCCTGCCTCACCGAACTACGCTCCACTGAAGAAAAATTGGGAGCGATTAAGCGCGATGACTTCGAAAAGCGGTGGTCGTTTTAACCTCATCGAACTTCCTTTACCCGAACCCATTCATCTAGCGGGGAGAGATCTCCCGCCCAGTCATGCCAATTTCCTCATCGTGAACGACGGTGTGCTAGTCCCTCTTTACGGTCAAAAGTCAGACGACCTTGCCCTTGGTATTTTAAGAGAGTGCTTCCCTGATCGAAAAGTCTTTGGCATCGATTGTCGCGTTCTGCTCATCGAAGGCGGTGCGCTTCACTGCCTTAGCCAACAGCAGCCCGCTTAAGTGCGAGGCGGGCGAACCTTAGTGGAGCAGTTACAACCACCAGCACATCCGCCGTTCTTACGTGCCTTGAAGGACTGCACGGCACGTTTGACTAACCATCCTACGGCCGTGCCAACGAGAAAGAAAATGATGAGCGACTCCAGATTCATGTTAGACGGATAACGACTTGATAAACCATCACGGCCATAACCCAAGCCAAGAAGGTCATATAGAAAAATGAGGCTGCTGCCCATTTCCAACCGCCCGATTCTTGAGCGAGTGTAGCAATGGTGGGACCACACTGAGAGCAGAGGGCAAAGAAAACCATCAGTGCCAAAACAGCTGCGAGAGAGAAAATCGGTTTGCCGACTCTTTTTCCTTCAGTCCATTTCGCGTGTTGCATCGCTTGGCGTAAATCTTGGCTATCGGCTTCAGCATCTTGACCAATCGAGTAAGTGATACCCAGGGTTGAAACAATCACCTCACGAGCAGGAAAACTCGCCAAAACTCCTACCGTAATTTTCCAATCAAATCCACAGGGATCAAAAATCGGTTGCACCGCTTTGCCAAATCGGCCCATCCAAGATTGCTCAATACCAGCAGCTTGAGCACGTAGTTGAACTTCGTTTGCGGATAGCGTAGGATTTTCTGCACGAATCTTGTCTGCTAATTGTGTGTTTTGCGGGAAGTAGCAAAGAGCCCAAACAATAATCGTAATCGCAAAAATAACTGTGCCCGCCTTGGAAATAAACTCCGCTGCATTTTGCCACATCCGCCAAAGCACATCACGTGGCTTGGGTAATTGATACCGTGGCAACTCGAGAACAAAGGGCTGAGGGCGAATACGAAGGACGAATCGCGTTAAAACGAATGCGGTTGGAACCGCAAAAAGCAGTCCAATAACATGCATGCCCACCATAACGATGGACTCCCACCCTGGGCCGTAAAGGGGTCCAATAAAGGCTGCACACATCAAAGCATAGACAGGGAATCGGGCTGAACAACTCATGAACGGCACCGCAAACGCCGTCGCTAAACGTGCCTTAGGGTCCTCAATCGTACGCGTCGATAACAAGCCGGGAATGGCACAAGCAAAACCTGAGAGGAGGGGCACGAAACTTTTTCCATTCAGACCACACCAACTAAAGAGCCGATCCATAATAAAGGCGGCTCGAGCCATGTAGCCACTGTCCTCTAAAATACCGATAAAAAAGAAAAGGATAAGAATTTGCGGAAGGAAAACAAGGAAGGCACCAACCCCAGCAATCACGCCATCAGCAATTAAACTCTGTAGCATCGGGTACTGCACCAATGCAGGAGCAGCTACACCTTTTAAGGCATCAACCCCGGCCTGAATCCATTCCATCGGGAATTTGGCCAACCAAAATACCGAAGCAAAAAGCCCCAGCATGATGCTCGTAAAAATGAAGGGGCCAGCCACTCGGTGGAGTAAAATACGATCGACTGC
>RFOO01000049.1 GCA_009926645.1 bacterium
GCTTTTGCGACAGATCGACAAGCGCCCTTTGGCGGAATCATCGTAGCCAATCGCACGGTGGATAAAGATTTAGCGGAGGCGATTGCGGAAATTTTCTCTGAAGTCATTATTGCACCCGAGTTTAGTCCTGAAGCCTTGGCGATTTTTGGTAAAAAGAAGAACCTGCGCCTCATGCGCGCCAAAGTTGGATTACGTGCCGACACTTTACGCGAAGTTCGAGCGGTGATTGGTGGAGTGCTGGTGCAAGACCGCGATCAAAAGCCGATTAATCCTCGCGACTTTAAAGTCGTCACGGAACGTCAACCCACCGCCGATGAATTGTCGGCTATGCTTTTTGGATGGCGGGTCGTTCGTCACGTCAAATCCAACGCGATTGTCTATGCTGGCAAAGAACAGACGCTCGGTGTGGGAGCAGGACAAATGTCGCGGGTAGATTCTTCGCGCATTGCGGTTTGGAAAGCAGGCGAAGCTAAATTATCACTCGTCGGATCGGCGGTTTGTTCCGATGCCTTCTTCCCCTTCCCTGATGGTCTCATTGCCGCCGCCGATGCGGGAGCTACTTGTGCGATTCAACCAGGAGGTTCAATCAAGGATGCCGAAGTGATTGCTGCAGCGAATGCCCGAGGCA
Source organism: bacterium (assembly GCA_009926645.1). Classification (GTDB taxonomy): domain Bacteria; phylum Verrucomicrobiota; class Verrucomicrobiia; order Opitutales; family UBA953; genus UBA953. Next base: position 629 of record RFOO01000049.1, read on the forward strand.
TGGCAATGATCTTCACCGGGATGCGTCACTTCCGCCACTAAGTTGGACGTCTCAAATTAATAAAAAACCCGCGTTAATCGCGGGTTTTTTGTTTTAAAGGCGAATGCCAAATTTCTCGAGTAAGCGAGCGAGGTCGTCGTCACTCTCGTAGAAAATTGTAATCGTACCTTTTTGACCTTTGCGAGTTACACTGACGCGCGTAGCCAAGTGAGAGGCCAAACGTTTTTGGGCGTCCTCCAAAACTGTTTTGGTGGTTTCGCGACGTGGCTTCTTAGTCGCTGTGCTGAAAGTCTTAACCAACGCTTCGGTGTCGCGAACCGAGAGGCCTTTTTCAATCACTTGGCGAACGGCTTGTACACGATGTGCCGTATTTTCGATGGCCAATAAAGCCTTAGCGTGGCCGGCTGAAATCTGACCCTTGCTCAAGTAACCTAAAATTTCACGGTCGAGTGAGAGAAGTCGCACTAGATTCGCAATCGTCGCCCGTGGCTTACCTAAACGATCGGCCACAGCATCCTGGGTCAGTGAAAAATCGCGCATCAAAGAAGCCACTCCGAGAGCTTCATCGACAACATTAAGGTCGGCGCGTTGGAGATTTTCTACCAATGCAAGCACCGCACTCGAAGCATCACTCGCCTCGACCACACGTGCCGTAATGGTTTTTTGTCCGAGTTGCTTGAAAGCACGGAAGCGACGCTCACCAGCGATGAGTTCGTAGCCTTCTTTGATTTTACGGACCACGATGGGTTGCATGAGCCCTTCGGAGCGAATGGATTCAGCCAATTCTTTAATCGCAGCTTCATCAAACTCGCGGCGAGGTTGGCGAGGATTAGGAACGATTTGTGTTAAAGGGATTTCAATTAAACTCAGTCCTGGAGTAGCAGGAGCAGCGGGCGTGGCGGGAGCTGGAGTAGGAGAAGGAGCAGGAGCAGGAGAAGCGGGCTTTTGCACACCTGCTCCAATGAGAGAACCGAGACCGCGACCGAGGGGTTTTTTAGGAAGATTGGCCATGAAGATTATTGTGCAGGGGTGTCAGATTGAGGAACGAAAATTTCTACATCCGCTTTAAGGGCGGCGGGACTGGGAAGTTTGTTGGCTTTTAAAATCCATTCCGGCTTAGAATTGAGTTGTCGAGCAATCCGGGAAACACTGTCGCCGCTTTTCACCCGATAGGTTACCCCTGCATGCGGAATATCGGTTGGCAAAGCTTCAGCAGGAGCAGTCGATTCGGTCGCTGGGGTGGCCGAGTTATTAGCAGGAGTGCTGGGTGATTTTGTTTTTGCCACCGCAGGTTTATTCAAGGCTGTGTTCACTTGACGGGTAATTTCGGCCAAAGCGGCATTCACATCCGTCGTCTGTTGTTTTAACCGACGATCCACTTCATCGAGAATTTCTTTACGCTGGCGTGTATTCGCTTCGGTTGTCGAACTCGCTGGTGCTTTCGATGCTTTTTCTCGGGCGAGGCTTTCCCGCAAATCTTGATTTTCTAATTTTAATTTTTCGACCTCGGTTTTCAAATCAGCGATATCTTGCTGCATGCCTGCCAGCTGATTGGATTGAGCGAAGAGCGGAGTGAGTCCGAAAAAGATAAGGGCTAAACAATAGCGCATGAATCCAGCAAAAACATCTCGGTCGAAGGTGGCAAGGGACTAAGGATGGAGAAGTATTAACACCCCACCCTGTCGTTGGTGGGATTTTAGGGCTTCTGGGGGCCCATCGAGTCTCTTTCCATTCTCGCCCGAACCCCTATTCTCTCTCTAACGTGCAGACTCATGGCAAAAATTCTGGTAGCACTTTCGGGGGGCGTGGACAGCGCTGTGGCGGCTTTGTTGCTCAAGCGGCAGGGTCATGAAGTGCATACCGCCTATTTTCGGACCTGGATGAACGAAGAAGGCCTGCCTTTCCCTGGGGAATGTCCTTGGGAGGATGACATTCGCAATGCCCAAGCCGTGGCTCAGCATCTCGAACTCCCCTTTCGCATTATCGATTTAGTCAAAGACTACCGGGAGACCGTCGTAAACTATTTGGTCGAAGGCTATCGTCGCGGACAGACGCCGAATCCCGATGTGATTTGCAATCGAGATATGAAATTCGGGGTATTTCTCCGTCGAGCTTTGCAAGAGGGTTATGCAGCGATTGCCACTGGTCATTATGCACGGAGACGGGAGAATGCGGATGGTACTTTTGATTTAGTCGAAGGCGTGGATACGCAGAAAGATCAGTCCTACTTTCTCGCCCTACTTCGTCAGGAACAACTGGCCAAAACCCTTTTTCCTGTTGGCGAGTTAACCAAAGCACAAGTGCGTCAACTCGCGCAAGAAGCGCATTTACCCAACGCGGTTCGCAAAGATAGCCAAGGCATCTGCTTCTTGGGTCAGGTTCCCATTCAAGCATTCCTCGAGAGACATATTCCTGACCGCGAGGGACCGATTGTGCGAGCTGATGGTAAAGTCATTGGAAAACATCGCGGCTTACATCGTTACACGATTGGCCAACGCAAAGGGATTGGATTACCTTCCAATACCGATAACGAGTATTTTGTCGTCGTGAAAAAAGATTTTGCGACGAATACGTTGCATGTGGCTTTTGATCAACCTGGTACGCCAGGTCTCTATACCAAGGAAGCTCGGGCCAGCCATTTCAGTTGGGTGAATCGACCGATCACAACGGCCCAGGATTTATTGGTCCGTGTGCGCTACCGTGACCCCGCAACACCCGCACATTTTGATCCTCAACCCGATGGATCGGCCCTTTTCCAATTTCACGAAGAGCAACGTGGCCTCGCGTCGGGTCAGTTAATTGCGCTTTATCAAGGTTCTGTTTTACTCGGGGGAGGCTTCTTTCTCTAATGGCTACTGGCAATGCAGTGAAACAAATGTTTTCGGGTATCGCTTCGCGTTACGATCTGGCGAATCGCCTACTCAGTTTTGGCCTCTGCGTCGGATGGCGTAATCGCTTAATTGACGCCGTTAAAAAACGAAAGCCACGACGGGTTGTCGATTTGGCGACTGGCAGTGGCGATGTTGCTTTTGCTTTACGCAAAGCCTTACCCGCAGACACGACGATTATGGGATACGATTTTTGCGAACCCATGTTAGCCATCGCTCGTGTGCGTGCGGAAAAAGAAAAAGTGGCCCTTACTTTTCAAACAGGCGATTGCATGCATTTGCCTTTGGCCGATGAAAGTGTCGAGGGGGTAACCATTGCTTACGGTGTTCGAAATTTTGAAGACCGCGAGAAAGGGTTACGTGAGCTTCACCGCATCACCCAACACGGGGGAACCGTTTTCATTTTAGAATTCTCCCAACCGCAAGGTTGGTTTGCTCCCTTGCATTGGATTCACGTACGTTGCATTTCGCCGGTGTTGGCTGGACTTCTCACGGGAGACTTTGGTGCGTATCGTTATCTTGGAACCAGCATTGCGGGATTTCCTAATGCCGAGGGACTGGTGCAAGAACTGAAAAAGGCAGGCTTTTCGGAAGTCTCCTATGAAAGCATGCTTTTCGGCACCGTTGCCCTCCACCAAGCTAAGAAGTGAGCGGTAAAAATTCCTTGCTTTACGGGGCAAGGTCGGTTCTTTTGAACCCTCACACGGGCTCGTGGTGAAATGGATATCATTTCTGACTACGGATCAGACGTTTGGGGTTCGAATCCCTACGAGCCCGCCACTTTAAAAAAAAGCATTTTCCGTTCAAAAACGGTCAAAATGCCTTTGGCTTTGTTTACTTTTACACTTTTTTAACGAATAGATTTTACAAATAATTTAAAAAGAGGAAAAGAGGGCTGATGCATCGTCCCATCCTCATTTTGGTCATTATCATCTTACTGATGATTATCGCCGATTTACTATTGATGCGTGACGATAACCAAGAATGGCGTACCTCGGGGGATTATTTGCGCGGAGTGACTTTAAGCGATAACTCCTTCGATTACCCTGCGAATAAATAATTATTCGATGATACGTGGAGTCGGATCGGGCAGACGATTACCTGTGGGGTAAATGTAAGTGCGATCTTCGAAATTACGTAACTCGATGATGCCATCGTGAATGGCTTGGATGTAATCGGGATTGATGGGAATTTTTCCACCACCCCCTGGACCATCGATGACTAATTGTGGAATTCCATAACCCGTGGTGTGACCCCGCAAGGAACGAATGATATCGATACCTTTTTGGATGGGAGCGCGGAAATGAGTGGATCCTTCGATTAAATCACAGGCGTAAAGGTAATAAGGCCTTACGCGCATCATCAATAAACGGTGGATGAGCGATTTCATGACTTCTGGATCATCATTAATCCCACTCAAAAGCACTGATTGATTGCCCAAAGGAACTCCAGCCAAAGAGAGTCGCTCCAAGGCAGCTGACAATTCTTGAGTGATTTCTTTGGGATGATTCGTGTGAATACTTAGCCAAATCGGTCCGTGCTTACGGAAAATCGCTGCCAGCTCAGGAGTAATACGCTGCGGTAAAAAAACGGGAATGCGCGAACCCATGCGAATAAACTCCACATGCGGAATCGCTCTTAAACGTCCAAAGAGGTAATCGATTTTCGCATCCGATAAGAGCAATGGATCTCCGCCAGAGATAAGAACATCGCGCACTTCCGGGTGGGTTTCGATGTAACGAATGCCTTCTTCAAATTCAGGGTGAAAATCGTAGGCTTGGGCATTCGAAACGAGGCGACTGCGGGTGCAGTAACGACAATAAGCAGCGCAACGATCTGTGACTAAAAACAAAACCCGGTCGGGATAGCGGTGCACAATTCCTGGAACTGGCATTGTCTCTTCCTCCCCCACCGGATCTGACATTTCCCCAGGAGCAACGACCGACTCTTTGATAGAGGGAATGACTTGGCGACGGATGGGACACTGAGGATTGCTCGTGTCGATAAGATTAAAAAAATGTGGAGTAATCGCCAATGCCAGTTTGTTTGCAGCAAACAGACACCCTGCCCTCTCCTCGGGCGTGAGAGTCATCATTTTCTCTAGGTCTTCGAGTTTGGTAATGCGGTTTCTTAGTTGCCAGTGCCAATCATTCCAATCGCTTGCTGGAACATTTGACCAACGACCTTGACCCGAAAACCAGTTCTGACGTTGATCAAGAGGATACATGCCGTGTTAAAGAGATTTTTAACTCTAGCCGAATCACACGTGGAAGCAAATGGGATTACCTAATGCAGTGAATTTATTTTGGGATAAATTTACTTTTATTCCTAACTAAAGATGAAGCATTACACGACTGCGACCGATTTAAGGATAGAGGAAAGAGTCATCGAAAAAGCTCTTTCTCAGTAAAATCGACACGATTAGCCCTAATTTAGACCTCGAGTGGCCCAATTCCATTTGCCCTCGGCCCTTGAAATCCTCTATTTAGACCCCATGTCAGCACCGAAGCCCCGCTTCACATTAGAATTTGAGAAGCCCATCCGAGAACTTGAGGACAAGATTGCCGCTTTGCGAACATCGTCCGAGTCCGCCGGTCTTGATGTCACCAAAGAGGTAAACTCCTTGGAGGCAAAACTGGCTCAAACACGCCGCGAGGTTTACGGCAACCTCAGTGCTTGGCAGCGAGTCCAACTCGCCCGTCACCCACGTCGCCCCTACTCGCTCGATTACATCTCGATGATTTTCGACGACTTTCAAGAGTTGCACGGCGACCGTCTCTTCATGGACGACGAGTCCACGGTCGGTGGGACGGCCTTTTTTGAGGGTCAACCTGTGATGGTCATCGGTCAGCAAAAAGGCCGAGACACCAAAGAGAACCTGCGACGCAATTTTGGCTGCCCCAATCCCGAAGGCTATCGCAAGGCTCTGCGCCTGATGAAAATGGCGAACACCTTCAAGTTGCCCATCATCACTTTAGTCGACACCCCGGGAGCCTTTCCTGGAATTGGATCGGAAGAACGCCACGTCGCTGAAGCCATCGCCGTGAATTTGCGTGAGATGAGTCAATTCGAGGTACCGATTGTTACCTTTGTTATTGGCGAAGGCGGTTCAGGTGGAGCTCTGGGTATCGCTGTCTCTAATCGTGTTTATATTTTAGAAAACGCTTATTACTCCGTCATTTCCCCCGAAGGTTGTGCCGCGATTCTTTTCAAGGATCGTGTCCATGCCCCGAAAGCGGCCGAGGCTTTGCGTCTCGATGCCCCCAATCTCTTGAGACTCGAAATCGTCGATGGTGTTATCAAAGAACCACTCGGTGGAGCTCAGGAAGATCCTACGGTGACAGGTTCGAACATTCGCAAGACCTTACGCGAAGCCTTAAAGGAACTCGG
>RFOO01000050.1 GCA_009926645.1 bacterium
TAATTGCCATACTTAGAGAGCTCAGTCTTTTTAATGGTACCGTTGGCGGTACACATGATTAGGAATTTACCTTCATCGAAATTAGGCACACAAACCATCGCGGCCAACTTCTCATCGTCTTTCAAGTCGAGCAAGCGGGCAATGGATTTACCACGGGTCGCACGATTACCTTCTTCGATTTCATAAACCTTTTCCACATAAACACGTCCATTGTTCATGAAGAACATAATATGGTCGTGGGTATTCGCAGTGAAAAGATGCTCGATAAAGTCACTGTCTTCTTCCGATGCGGCTTTAGACAACTCCGCACCCTTGGTGCCTTTACCTCCGCGCTTCTGCAAGCGATACTGGGCCACGGGCGTGCGTTTAATAAAGCCAGCGTGCGAAACCGTGACCACACAGCCTTCGTTTGCAATGACGTCTTCCATCGCTAACTCACCTTCTTCGGCCATGACCTTAGTTTTGCGCGGGGAAAGGTGATTTTTAGCAGCTTCGCGTAATTCTTTCTTAATCAACGAGAGTAGTTTCGCTTCGCTACTGAGAATCGAACGTAATTCTTCTACCAGAGCCATGAGTTCACGGTACTCGGCTTCAATCTTATCCCGCTCTAATCCCGTCAATTGATAGAGGCGTAAATCCAAGATAGCTACCGCCTGACGCTCGCTCAAACCATACTTAGCCATCAGTTTGACGCGGGCTTCATCGCGATTGGCTGCAGCGCGAATAATCTTCACAAAGTCATCCAAGTTACGCAGGGCAATCTTGAAGCCTTCTAAAATGTGTGCACGATCCTCGGCCTTACGTAAACGGAAGCGCGTACGACGAGTGACGACATCGCGACGGTGCTCGACAAAGCACTCGAGCATTTCGCGAATATTCATCTGCTTGGGACGACGTTTATCTAAAGCGAGCAAGATAACACCAAAAGAGCTTTCAAAGGCGGTATGCTTGAAGAGTTTATTGATGACGACTTTAGGCGACTCGTTGCGTTTCAACTCAATCACCACGCGGGTGTTTTCATCAGACTCATCGCGCAAGTCGGAGACCTCATCGAGAACTTTCTCTCCCACCAAATCAGCGATATGCTTTACGAGGGACGCGCGGTTGACATTGTAGGGTAGCTCGGTGAGTACGACTTGTACTTTTCCGTTTTTAAGTTCTTCGCTTTGGGCTACTCCGCGAACGCGCACGATACCCCGACCTGTACGGAGGTACTGTTTAATCCCATCTTTACCATTGACGACTCCGCCCGTGGGGAAGTCGGGTCCGATAATAATTTTTTCTAAATCGTCTACCGTGGTGCTGGGTTTATCAATGATGAGGCAGGTGGCTTCCACGAGCTCATTCAGGTTGTGGGGCGGAATATTGGTGGTCATACCCACCGCAATACCTGTCGAGCCATTCATCAACAAATGTGGCAAAGCACAGGGCAATACCGTTGGCTCGGTGGTGGATTCTTTATAATTCGGAATAAAATCTACCGTATCTTCATCGATATCGGCTAAAAGCTCCGAGGAAATCTCCTCCAAACGACATTCGGTATATCGATAAGCAGCGGGCGGATCGCCATCAATTGAACCGAAGTTACCTTGAGGCTCGATGAGCGGGTAGCGCATCACCCAGTTTTGCGCTAAACGCACCAGGGTGTCATAAACCGAGCTATCTCCGTGCGGGTGGTAGTTCTTTAAAACTTCACCGACCACACCTGCGCACTTATCGAAGGGACGGTTATGTACCAACCCTTCGCGTAACATCGCATAAAGAATGCGTCGCTGCACGGGCTTCAACCCGTCGCGTGCATCGGGCAAGGCCCGCGAAACAATCACTGACATCGAGTAATCGATGTAAGCGGTTTGCATAATTTCCGAGATATTCGCGGAAGTTAATTTTTCTTTTTCAGAATACATTGATTGATAAATTTAGAAGTGAGTAAGGAATTAGACGTCGAGGTTGGAAGTGTTGAGCGCATTATCCTCAATGAAGGCACGACGCGAGGGCACGTCTTCACCCATGAGCATAGCAAAAACTCGGTTAGCCTCTGCAGCATCACGAATATCGACCTTTAAGAAGCGACGCTTAGCTGGATCCATTGTCGTTTCGAACAACTGTTTGGGATTCATTTCCCCCAAGCCTTTGTATCGCTGAATGGTCAGCCCTTTACGGCCAAACTGACGAATCTGCCCAATCAATTCGAGAATAGATAAAAGCGGCACTGGCTCTGATTTTTTCGCGATTTTTTTCGCAGGTTTTTCGTCCGCCTTTTCGTCGGCATCACCTTTGGCCTCGGCGGCAGGCTCTTCTTCGGCAACAGAACCATCGATGAGGTGATAGCGTGCCTCTTCACCGGCGGAGAATTTCTGCACATCCATTCCTTGGGTTTCGAGGTCTTTTAAGACCTTACTGATGGATTCGTTTTCGAAGATTTCGATGAGGTTAATACGCTGTTGTACAACTGTACCATCTTTCAATTTCTTCTCCCGATTGATCATTTCGGAGAGGAAATCCTCCACACCGAGGGTCTTCAAGTAGTCCTGCTTCGCTTCGGCATCCTGCAAGAATTCATAGGTCTCCTCGTTGCCCGTACGTGTGCGCACAATAAAGCGAGGGAGCGCGTGCGACTTGTGATTTTGTTGATCGAGATAAAGTCCCAAGGAACATCCCGTGCGAGTGACTGCAACACCGAGTGCTTCTAAGCGCGCCAAGGACTCAACAATCTTGTCGAGCTTCTGACCGGGGAACACGTGCTTATCACGCAAGCGAAGTAAGTTCACTTCTTCAGAACCTAATTCTAAGAGAATGCGATTTAAGTCGGCATCGTGATCCACATACTGCTCACGCTTTTTGCGCTTAATACGATAAAGCGGAGGTTGGGCGATGTAGACATAACCCGCTTCAATAAGGCCTGGCATCTGCCGGAAGAGGAAGGTTAATAAAAGCGTACGGATGTGAGAACCGTCCACGTCGGCATCCGTCATGATGACAATTTTATGGTAGCGACACTTGGTGACATCAAAAGCACCGTCTCCTTCGTGCTTACCGATTCCCGTACCGCAGGCCGTGATGATAGTACGGATTTCTTCGTTGGATAAAATTTTATCAATACGGGCTTTTTCCACATTTAGAATTTTGCCTTTAATCGGCAAAATCGCTTGGAAGCGACGGTCACGTCCCTGTTTTGCAGAACCACCAGCCGAGTCACCTTCGACGATGTAAAGTTCGCAGATGGATGGATCGCTCTCCGAGCAGTCGGCCAACTTACCAGGCAATCCACCCGAGGACATGGCTGACTTGCGTACTGTTTCGCGGGCTTTGCGAGCGGCCTCACGAGCTCGGGCAGCATTGAGACACTTATCCACGATGCGCTTTCCAGTCTTTGGGTCACGCTCGAGATAGTACTTCAGTTGCTCGCTCACGACCGAGGTCACAATACCTTCCACCTCAGGATTGGTTAAACGTGTTTTATTCTGCGATTGGAACTTGGGATCAGGGTGCTTAACCGAGATAACGGCGACTAGACCTTCGCGCATATCGTCACCATTAAGTTTGGCGTCCTTTTCTTTAATCAAATTATTCGACTTAGCGTAATGGTTAATGACCCGTGTCAGAGCCGAGCGAAAACCAGATAGGTGCGTTCCGCCCTCAGGTTGATTAATTAAATTGGTATAAGAAAAGACCATTTCGTCATAACGATCGTTATACTGTAGAGCGACATCGACTGTCATGCGGCGCTGATTGGGCTTAGGTTTTTCGCCTTCGCTCATCACCCGAGGGTTTTCCAAATCGGTGAAATCCACTTCTGCGGAAATCAAAATAGGATCCTTAAACAAAGGCTCTTCATTAACATTTAAGAAAGCCACATACTCCGCGATACCGTCTTTAAACTCAAATTTATCTGCACGATTAGAGCGATGATCCTTCATCTCCACCGTGATTCCCGGAACCAAGAATGCTAATTCGCGCATGCGTCGAACCAGCGTGTCGTACTTAAACTCTTGCGTAGCGACAAAGATTTCAGGGTCGGGGTGGAAAGTGATTTTGGTTCCCGTGCGCTTGGTCTTACCAATAACCTTGATGGGTTGAGTGACTTCGCCACGGCAGAATTTCATTTGGTGAACCTCCCCCTCGCGGCTAACTTCAGCGACAAAACTATCCGACAAGGCATTAACGCACTTCGCTCCGACGCCGTTTAATCCGCCGGAGACCTGGTAAGCTCCTTTATCAAACTTACCACCAGCATGAAGATTGGTCAGAACCAATTCGAGAGTAGGAATTTTTTCTTCAGGGTGAATCGAAACAGGAATACCCCGACCATCATCTTCCACGGAAAGAGATCCATCCGTATGAATTTCAACTTTAATGTGATGACAGAAACCCGCTAGTGCTTCGTCGATAGAATTGTCCACGATTTCGTAAACGCAGTGGTGCAGACCTGTTTCATTGGTATCACCGATATACATGCCAGGTCGCTCCCGAACAGCCTTCAAGCCCTTCAGGCGCTTGATGTCGGTTGCCTCGTAAGAGGCCTTACCTGCATGTTTACCAGAACCAGTTTTTTCTGAATTTTCGCTCATTTTTAGATAAATAAATAGTGGGGAAATCCGTCATTAGACGGATGCGAAGCACTGTAAAAAAGCAGGGGTTTTTCGCAATAGGAAAACAGCAAAATAGCCCTGTTTTTTTGCTTTCATAAGTAATTGATAAACAATCAATTATGAATCGATTTTAACCACGGAATGACAGCCAATTACCAGCTCATTCACAGAGTTTTTAACAAAAAATTTAAATCACCTGGAAACCCCTTATTTTTGCAGGAAAAAATCGGCGGCTCGTGCAATTTCAGAGTCTGACAAATCTTCCAGCAGATAGTGACCAGCTTTGGGAAAAACAACTTTTTGTGCCGTGGGAAATGTCTGTGCAAATTGAGTGTAGAAAGTTTCGTCGAAACAAAAATCCTTCATACCCCAAAAGAGCATAATCTTTTTTTCCTTAAGTTTGCCCAATTGATTCTCAATTTCCGAATGGTAAGGGTGGAGAAAACCATTTTTCACTTCTGGACTTAGGGATCTTTCCACCGCCATCCACGTGGCTGGCCAAGCGAAGCCGTCGCCATACTGCGTGATTAATCGTCCAAGCACTGGAAGACGACAAAGAGCGATACGGCGCGGTATATTGTCCGAAAGAAAAGCACCCGTATTCGTAATCAGAATGTGGTTAACTCGCTGGGGCATTCGTGTGGCTAAACCTAAGCCAATCGCACCGCCCCAGTCGTGAACTCCGAGATGAAACGAGGATAAAGACAAGGCATCGACTAATTCTTTAATCGATTGAATACGATCCTCCAATCGCAGCATCGTCTGTGGCCGAGCAGACAAACCCATCCCTAGGTGATCTGGAGCAATGACCCGAAAGCCGCGTTCAGCCAAAGGGCCGATAAGCTTCCTCCAAAGAAAAGACCAGGAAGGATTCCCATGCAAAAGAAGCACTGGCGCACCCCCGGCCGGCCCATGATCGACATAGCGCATGACACCCAATGAAGTGGGATGCTCTTTAACCTGAAAGGGATAAAGCGCTCTCACCTCTGGGGGAATGGAATGGAGGTCAGGAATCAACATTCAACAGCGAGCATCAGGCTCGCCAAGCCACTGCCAATGCCCAGTAAAGCGGTTTTGTCGCCCGATTGAATTCTACCTTCGGCACGAGCGAGAGCCAGAGTAGCTGGTAAAGAAACCGACCCAACATTTCCTAGTCTTTCAAAAGAAGGACAATCTTTTTGAGGATTAAGACCTAAACGTTCAAAAAGCAACGAGGAGTGACGACGGCCAACCTGGTGAGTTACGATTTTTTGCGGGGTATTTTCATCCCATCCACTTTCGTTTTTAAATTTTTGCCAACAAGACTGCGCCAAACGCACTCCTGCGACCAGTAAAGCTTCCGAGTCGGTACGCATATCTAATTCGTTTGCCGTAGTATCCCCTTCGCACAAGGCATTCGCTGAAGAATCTGTTTCCCAAGCACCTGCACATAGACGAATCGCTCCTGCGCTCGCCAAATCATCGCGACAAACCAGAGCGGCCGCAGCCCCAGCCCCAATGGTGAGATTCGCAAAAAAAGGCTTAATCGTCTCCCGGGTTAACGAAAGATTTTCGTTAAGTTGGCGGATAGTGTGCTCGACTAAGGGCCGACCATCTTCTCCAGCACACACTAATGCTCTTTTGATTTGTCCCGATTCAACCAGTCCAGCGGCTAAAACCACGGCATTAAGAAAGCCTAAACAAGCATTCGAAACATCGAGAATCTGTGCCTGGGAACCTAAACCCAAGAGACCATGAACATAGGCCGCTGTTGATGGCTCAAGACGATCACGACAAACCGAGGCATGTATTAGTAAATCAATATCTTTTGGCCCTACGCCCGCCGAGGCCATGGCCTTACGACCTGCCATAGCGGAGGCTTGTGATGGACGAATTGCCTGAGGCCAAAAGCGTCGCTCTTTAATGCCCGTCATTAATTCCAAACGTCCCTCAGGAAGTTTCAAACGAGAATACAAGGGGGCTAATCGTTGCTCGACCTCGGCCGAGGTCCAAACCTCAGGAGGTAATTCACAAACTAAATCTGTTAAAACTGTGCGATGGAACTGCACGATTAAGAAATACGCGATGAGGCTTTGACCAACTCTTCATCAAAGAAATTTAACCCCATTCCGGCATCAACAATAATACCCTGACCATTCACTCCACTGGAACGTGAAGACAGAAGCCAGACCGCCGCATCAGCAACTTCTTGAGTTTTCAGCGCTGCCTTACGTAACGTCATCTTCTCCGCGTG
>RFOO01000006.1 GCA_009926645.1 bacterium
TCGAGCCGAACCACCACTTTATCCTCTTCCTTGGGTAATGCCTTGAGGTTGGAGCGTAGCGGATCGCGGACGACAATCTCGCGAGAAATTCTTGGATCATCGGGTATAACATACCAAGCCAGACGAGTGCGTCGCAAGGTACCGGTTAAAATAGTATTGGCGCGTTTTGTGACGCGGATGACGATGCCCGAGCCCCAGTCGTCGCGATCACGCCGTCCGCGCTGTAGTTTAATGACGACGCGATCCCCGTGAAGAGCGACGCCCGTGTCCTTCGCATCGATATGAATCGGGTCACGTGGCTTTTGTCCAGGTTCAGCCGTAAAGACCACTCGAGCTGATCCGCTGGAACGAAAAAGAATCGTGCCCTCGGGAAGAGACTCTCCTTCGGGTAAAGCGAGGAGATTGCGTTTCTTGACCACAATCGCGCCTGATTTAATTAATCGTGGTACAATTTTTCTTAACTGTCGTAAGTCGGACTTGTCTCCCCCGATTGCTCGTATGATCGCCTCGAGGCTCATTGGCACATAGTCTGGCCGTGCCAAAAAAGACAACATCGCTTCTTCGACGTTCATGAGGTGCTCGAGGTTTGTCCGAGTAAGCTAGTGAGAAATGGCAGAAGTTGTTTCTTACGACTGACAATTCCTGGCATATCAAAAATAAAAGGCGGCTGTTTTTGGGGATAAGTAATAGCTTGAATGACTTCGGCTTCTCCGCGAACTAGCAACAGCGAACTCTGGGTATCGATATCCGTCACTAAAAGGGTGGAGAAATTAAGACCATTTTCTTTGCGGTATTTCTCCAGAGCCTCCAAGAGGCTCTCACTGCATTTCCAAAAGTTATTAAAGCCAAGTTCCTCGACTTGGGCGACAGAGAAGCGACGTTCGCCTTCGTGGTAGAGTTTGCAATCGGCTCGTACCGCAGCTTCGGGCGAGAGGTTGGCGAGGACCGATCCGGCGTTAAACATCATATCGGCTAAAGCCCGTGCATCAGTATCGGCTAAACGGGATAGCCAATTCAGCAAATCGGAGTCCAGCGGAGTCGTGGTTGGGCTTTGTAAAAGAAGGGTGTCGGAAATAATTCCGCACATCATCAACCCAGCAATTTGCGGGCTGGGCTTTAAGCCAGCCGTGCGGAACATATCGGCGATGATGGAGCAGGTGGAGCCGAGCGGACGATTGAGGAATAGGATTGGTTGAGCGGTGTGTGGGTTGCCGAGACGGTGGTGGTCGACGACTTCGGTGATTTCTACTTCGCTCGCACCATCGACTGCTTGAGAAAGCTCATTGTGGTCGACCAGAACAAGTCGGGTGCGCACGGGTTTTAAAATGTCCGATTTACTAAAGACTCCGATCAATTTGCCATCTTCATCTACCACATGGCAGATGAGGGCATTGGATTGGATGATGCGTCGACGAACGACCGACAATTTTTCTTGAGGGTGAAATTGAGGGGCATCTTTTTGGATGAGCCCACTGATGAGGGTAGAGGCTCTAACCGACCAAGCGGTAGTCGCACTGTCGGTGTCGGCGTAAGCGACAGAAACTTTTGCTGTTTTTGCAGCCGCGAGGGTGCTTTCCTTCATTCGATGACCTCCAGTCACGATGATTAAACGCACGCCTACTTCGATGGCGCGACGGTGCACATCATCGCGATCGCCAACAACGATAATGCTTTTGCTATCGGGAATGCCTTCGATGGTTTGGGTTTTTCCGAACGAAGCGAGTTCCATGGCAGCAATTCGCACATAGAGATCGGAAACTGTTTCGGCATCAAAGGTGGTCACCGCCGTCCCGCGAATGGATTCGATAATCGCTTTAATCGAACTTGTCACCTTTCGCATGGACGTCGTGCGTTTCGGTTTTGGAATAAAATAATCACCTAAACCAAAGATGGAGACATAACCTTCAAGGCGACCCTCGCGATTGATGACTGGCAGAGCTCGAAGGTCGTATTTATCGAGTAGTTCTAGGGCGTGTGCGCAGGTGTCATCAGTAGAAATAACAAAGGGGCTTGATTGCATGATATCCTCCACGCGGGGAGTCACATCGCCGACAAACTCAGGTAGAGTAGCACCAAATCTTTGTAAGATAGCATCAATTCGCGCATTGGAATTTCCGCAACGAGCAGCAACGTAACCTTTTTGTCCTGAAGCTTCTTTGAAGGCAGTGTAAGCAATCGCTGAGCAAATGGCATCGGCATCAGGATTTTTATGTCCAATGATATACGTCGGTGCGTTTTGTCTGGCGAAATTCGAGGGCATGGGTGAGGAGACTGACATGGGCTAACTAAAGTGCGATGAGCGTTTTTAATGAGAGAAAGTCACAGTGGAAAGAGTGAATTCTCAATGAATGTAAAAGAGGTCAGCCGAGACCGTGATGTCTCGGTCACATCTATCTAAATCCTGTGATTAAACTTAGACTTACTTAGCAAAAGGGTAGTCGGTGTATCCCTTCGGACCTGAAGCATAAAAGGTCGACTCATCGGGGGTATTCAGCGGTAAATTCTTTTCGAGTCGATGGGGTAGGTCGGGATTTGCGAGAAATGGCACGCCATAGGCAATCGCATCTGCCCAGCCTTCTTTAATTGCCTGCTCGCCTTGAGCTCGATCAAATCCACCCGCAGTAATCATTACGCCTTTAAAGCTCTTACGTAATTCTTTAGGTCCGACTCCTTCTTTTGCTCCGTGGGCAATATCTTGGGCGGTTACGCGTGTTACGTGGGCGTAAGCCAATTCATATTTTGTAAGTTCGCCTAACACATAACTAAAAGTGCGAAGCGGGTTGCTGTCATGCATGTCATTAAACACACCACCCGGTGAAAGACGAATGCCAACGCGGTCAGCGCCCCAGATGGAAATGACAGCGGAGGTGACTTCTAAAATTAAACGTGCACGATTTTCTACGGAACCACCATAATTGTCAGTACGTTGATTGGTGCCATCCCTTAAAAATTGATCGAGCAAATAGCCGTTAGCTGCGTGAATTTCTACACCATCGAATCCGGCTTCTTTGGCTAAGCGAGCTCCGCGAACATACTCCGCAATTATACCAGGAATCTCTTCAGTGGTTAAAGCACGCGGTGTAACATAATCGGCCATTTCCTTTCCGGTCCATACTTGACCGCGAGGCTTAATCGCTGAGGGAGCGATAGGCAGTTCGCCGTTGGGCTGATAAGCGGGGTGTGAAATACGACCGACATGCCATAGTTGGAGGAAAATTCTTCCGCCTTTTGCATGCACGGCTGAGGTTACTTTTTTCCAGCCGGCAACTTGGGCGTCGTTATAAATTCCTGGGGTATTAGGATAACCGTGTCCGCGAGGAGAAACGGTAGTGGCTTCGGCGATAATGATTCCAGCACTGGCACGCTGTGCATAATACTCGGCATTTAAATCAGTAGGGACATTGCCATCGCCTGCACGTGTGCGAGTGAGAGGTGCCATGAGTACTCGATGAGGAATCGTGAGTGCACCAACTTTCAGGGGTGAAAAGAGCAATGACATAGAGCGCTATTAAAATAGCGTCAGATCTATTAGCAAGATTCGCGAAAGACTTTCTTTGTGACCGTCCTCGTTCAGATTGCTTTAGAATTAGTGATGCGCGTGCTTTTGTTTCTCAGCTTCTGCTTTCTTCTTATCCCACTTGTAGTGAGAATCGGGCAAGGTGCCACCGAGTTCGTAAAGTTTAGCTTTGTTGTTCACCATCTCTTCACGAGTTCTGCCAGTCATGGAATACTGGTTTTGGAGCCAAATAGCTTCTTCTGGACAAACCTCTTGGCATAATCCGCAGTAAATACAGCGGAGCATGTTGATTTCGAATTCTTTAGGCGCCTTTTCCACGTGGGTGTTTTCGGCGGTTTCAGAAATTTCACCAGGAGTGATGCGAATAGCCTTCGGTGGGCAGACAAATTCGCATAATTGGCAAGAAACACATTTTTCCCGACCATGTGGATCCCGCACTAAAGTTGGCACGCCACGATAGCCTTGAGGGATGGTTGGACGTTCGTCGGGGTATTGCAGGGTGACCGGAGGTCGACGTAAGTTATCCCAAGTTACCTTAAGTCCTGCGAGGATTTGTGGTAAGTAGGTTCTCTCGGCGAGGGAGAGAGGACGACGTTGAACAACTTTAATAGCCATGTGCGTTTAGCCTTTGAAGGCGTACCAGAGGAAATAGACGATGAGGTTGGCCACGGCAATCGGGAGGAGTACTCTCCAGCCGATGCGCATGACTTGGTCGTAGCGGAAACGTGGAACGGTCCAACGAACCCAGACGAAGAAGAATAGAAAAGCGGCAAGCTTGATGAAGAACGCGGCTAAGCCTAACAACGAGGCTACGACTCCCGTACCAATGGTAGGCACCCAAGGAAGGATGTGCCAGCCACCAAGGAACATGAGGATGAATAGGGACGACCCAATGACCATGTGACTGTATTCTGCCACGAAGAAGAGCCCAAACTTAAAGGCACCGTATTCGGTATGGAATCCACCCACTAAATCGGTTTCGGACTCAGGCATATCGAAGGGGTGGCGATTGGCTTCGGCAAAAATGCAGATCAGGAAAATGAGAGCAGCAATCGGGTGGACGAAAACATTCCAGATGCCGGTTTGAGCTTTAACCATCGAAACTAAACTCAGCGCATTATTTTCCTGCGGTGTAGCGGTAGCGAGAAAGACGGTGAGCACCGAGAGGCCCATGGCTAACTCATACGAAATCAATTGAGCCGAACCACGAACGGCACCAAGAAATGGGTATTTAGAATTGGCTGACCAACCAGCGAGGGCGATGCCGTAAACGCCAAGTGAGCTAATCGCAAACATGAAGAGAACGCCGACATCAGCACCGGGGCAAAGGGTGATGATTTTTCCGTTCGGTAATTCACCAAAGGGCAACATCACAAGGGCGATGAGCGCGGGAGCGAGAGCGACGCAAGGGGCAAGGATGTAGGTAATCTTTCGCACATGTCCCGGGAGTGCATCTTCTTTAAAAAGGAATTTTAATCCATCCGCAGCGGGTTGAATGAATCCGCCTTTCATCAAGAAAGTGCCGAGGAAGGGAATCCACGCGATTACGGGGTGGCTAGTGCGATTGGGGCCAACGCGACCTTGAATCCACGCCGAAGCTTTGCGTTCTAATAAAACGGAATAGGCGGCAATCGACATTAAAACGACGATGACCAGCAGTCCGCGAGCAGCAGTATAATACCAAGCGGGAGAAAGGACGAGATCGTTGAGAATTTGTTCCATGGTGGTTTAGGCCTTTGGTTGTGGAGCAAACTTCAGCAGTTTGCTTTCGCAAAAAGAGAGGTGTGACCAAGCACTGCCATCGAGAGCGATACCTTCGCTGGGGATGAGGCCTTGAGCAACGGATGCCAGTGCAGGATTTTGTTCAGCGAGGGTTTTCCAAACAGCAGTGGTTTCGCTCTTCGCTAAACGAGCGAGTACCATCACATCGGGCAACACGCCAGTAGGGCCAGGGATAGCTTGTGCGAAAGATTGCAGACGGAATTGGCAATTAATGAAGTTACCGCTCCGTTCGAAGACCGTCAGTCCAGGGATAACCACTTCGGCGGCCGAGGTTGTCGCGTCGGCATGAGTGCTGATGACCACCGTACGAACTTTCGCAAGAATAGCGGCAGAGAGGCCGAGACGAGTGACGTCTTCGCGGCAAATCAGCAGAGAGCGGACACGACCAGCCTCGATGTCGCTCGCGAGTGTTTTTAAATCGTGGTCAGCATTGCGGTCAGTCAACCCTGTGACCAAGGCTCCGCGGAAATTGGGCGTGCGATCCTCCGAAATTAATAAGCCATCGTTTTGACCGCGGTGAGCGGGCATGTAGGTTTTGGCACCAGTTTTCTTGGCTAATTGTGCGAGGAAAAATTGTTCTTCGACGGAGAGATGTCCCGAGCCCACGATGGCCAGGCCGCCTTGATGTAAGATCGCGTCGGCAACGTTGAGAGCAGATTCGAGCGATGTGCGTGTGCCTTTGAGGATGGCGCCAGTAAGACGATTATCTTCTTCGACGATTTTGTATAACTCGCGACCCGAGTCAGGCATCCAGGTGTCGTTCACGGCATCGTTTTGTCGAGGAGTGATTCGATAGATTTTTCCTTCGCGCGACCATACAGTGGTATTCACACCTGTGCTGGATTCGGTGCAAATCGATGGCGTCTTTTTCAAGAACCAAACGCGCATTTTGAATCGGAAGTCGGTGCTCGTCAGTGCACCCACTGGGCAAATATCAACCGTGTTGAGCGAGTAGTTATTATTCAACTCGCGACCGGGGAAACAGGTGAGGGTGTTATAAGAACCGCGATTGACGAAGCCGAGCACGGGGTCTTTCGCAATGTCATTACAAAAACGAACGCAGCGTGAGCAGAGAATGCAACGCTCGTCGTCGAGCGTGACGCGAGGTCCGAGTTTTGTTTTCTTGGGCTTAGCGTTTTTCTCATCGAGGTAACGCGAGTAGCCTCGACCGTATTCAGCAGAAAATTCTTGGAGCTTACATTCACCTGCTTGATCGCAAATCGGACAGTCGAGAGGGTGGTTGAGGAGAAGCATTTCGGTAACCCCTTCTCGGCACGATTTGACCGTTGGAGATTCGAGGCGGACGTGTAATCCGGGAGAAACATTGGTGGCGCAGGCGATGGCGGGTTTGGGTTGCCAGCCAATTTTGGGTTTTCCGTTTTCTAAAATCACTTCGTTGGTTGCTCGGTCGCGCAGAGGTGAGCCGAGTTCGACGAGACACATGCGACAATTTCCTGCCACAGGCAGTTTAGGGTGGTAGCAATAATGGGGTACCTCCTTGCCGATTTTGGCGAGGGCATCGACCAAGTTTGCGCCTGCGGCAACTTGGTGTTCAACGCCATCGACATTGATGGTGACTAAGGAAGGCTTATTGTCCGTTACCATGAATCAAAAAAGATGTCTGGAACGTAGGGTGCCGACCCATGGTCGCAAGTGGGAAAGGGAAAATAAATTAACAAAAACAGGGTTCTTGAGGGTGACATCGAGGTGAAAAGTTGCCACCTTGCCTATTTTACGGATTTGTCCCTGTCCGACGGCCGTTCAGCAGTGTGAAAATCGCTCTAAGGCATGAGCGGGGAAGGGAGTTAATCATCTAAAACTTGGCTGATTTGCCTTTTTGCGGAAGTGACGCAGACTGGGTTATGGTTTGCGTCCGACTTATTTTAGGTGACCAGCTAAATGAGCAGCATTCATGGTTTAAGAAAGTCAATTCCAAGACGCATTACGTGATGATGGAGGTCCGATCGGAGACGGATTACGTCAAACATCACGCTCAAAAGGTCATTGCCATTTTTGCTGGTATGCGAGCGATGGCTGAAAAACTCCGACAGGCGGGTCATGCGGTGCATTATTTCAAAATCGGGGATAAGCAGAATCGGCAAAACTTTGCGGATAATCTTCGACAGGTT
This sequence comes from bacterium, assembly GCA_009926645.1. GTDB lineage: Bacteria > Verrucomicrobiota > Verrucomicrobiia > Opitutales > UBA953 > UBA953. Next base: position 7,429 of record RFOO01000006.1, read on the forward strand.
TTTACGCAGGTTAAGGCGAGTCGATTTGAGTACCAAGAGCCCGATGAATATCGTTTAGACCAAGAGCTTCGGCACTTTGCTCGCGAATGTGGTTTAGCATCGGCGGTCGTTTCGACCGAGCATTTTCTCGATAGTCGCGAAGGTGTTTCACAGCATTTTCAACCACAGGCCAAGCGTTGGTTGATGGAATCTTATTATCGGATGGTGCGAAAAAAATCCGGTTTGCTGATGGACTCCTCGGGTCAGCCACTGGGCGGAAAATGGAATTTTGATGAGGATAATCGAAAACCTTGGCGTGGTTCACCTGCTTTGCCCAAGCCTTGGGATCAACGGCATAATCACGCAGCCCTGTGGGAAGAAATCGAAAGAGCAGGCGTGCAAACCTTTGGGCAACCTTCAGCCAGTGATTTCCCTTGGCCGTTAAATCGGCACGAGGCTTTGCAACAACTGAAAGCTTTTTTAGAACGCGGGTTGCCATCGTTCGGTGATTTTGAAGATGCGATGCATACCAGTTCGGATCGCTTGTTTCATTCGCGTCTCTCGTTCGCCCTGAATGTGAAAATGATTTCGCCTAAGGAAGTCGCCGAAGCTGCGGTGGCGAGGCATTTGGCTAACCCCGAATGCATTTCTTTGGCTGCCACTGAAGGATTTGTTCGGCAAATCATCGGTTGGCGTGAATACATTCGCGGAGTGTATTGGGCGAAAATGCCACAGTATCGGGAGATGAATGAATTAAATCATCAACTGCCGTTGCCCTCGTGGTTTTGGACGGGGAAGACCCAGATGAATTGCTTGCGTTTTTCGATTGGCCAATCGCTCTCTACCGCTTACGCACATCATATTCAGCGCTTAATGGTCATTGGCACATTTTGTTTGTCGGCTGGAGTCAATCCGCGTGCTGTGGAGCAATGGTTTTTAGGAGTTTATATCGATGCTTTTGAATGGGTCGAACTGCCGAATGTCATGGGGATGAGTCAGCATGCCGATGGCGGTTTTTTGGCGAGTAAGCCCTATCTCTGTGCTGCGAGTTATATTGGAAAAATGTCAGACTACTGTTCAGACTGTGACTATAATCCTAAAGATCGGTTGGGACCTAAAGCATGCCCGTTCAATGTGTTTTACTGGGATTTTTGGATTCGTCACGCCAAGCGTATGGTGACTAATCCGCGCATTGGTATGGCTGTGCGACAGGCCATGGCGATGAAGCCTGCGGAACAATTGGCGATTCGTAAAAAAGCGGATGAGTTAAGGGCGAAGATAGAGGAAATATAAGTGGAAGACGAATTGGTGGATCAGTGGACAGGAAATCCCCGCTCACCGAACTCCTAGTTCATTCGCCCCGCTTCTCCTTACCCTCCCATTCTGCTCCAAATAACCTTTAAATATCGACCTTCGGGGTGGTGGGAAACATTCGGATGATCGCCGCCAGGTCCGGTTCGATTAAAAATCTGTAAACGCTTTTGGTAACGATGGGCTGCTTTACTAATCAAGTCTTCGAAGGCTTCAGCGGAGACGAGACCGGAGCAAGAGCAGGTGATGAAAATTCCGTTCGGGGCGACGAGTTGCATGGCGAGTACATTAAGGTCGTTGTATTTTTTCAGACCCTCCGCCTGTAGTTCTTCATCGCGACTGTCGACAAACTTGGGTGGGTCGCAAAGGACCACATCCCAGGTTTTTCCGTTTTTCTGCATTTGGCGAATCCAGCTAAAAGCATCGGCGTGAACGAATTCGCACCGCACCTGATTGAGGTTCATGTTTCGCTTTGCTCGTTCAATCGCTTTTTCGTCGAGGTCGACCCCTGTGACTTCGGTGGCTCCGCCCAGTTTAGCCGCGATAGAAAATCCTCCCGAGTAGCAGCAGATATCAAGCACGCGGAGTCCTTGGCATAACTGTCCGAACTGGCGTCGGTTCTCGCGTTGGTCGCAGAAGAAGCCCGTTTTATGCCCTTCGGCAAAATCGACCTCTTGGACGACGCCATATTCCTTTACCTTAACAAAGCGGACAGATGACTTGGGGATGTCGGAGGGCATGATGCCTTCGACGCGGGCGACGTGGTCATCGACTTGCACGATTTCTTTTTTGGTGCCCAGAGCTTCGTGTAAAATTTTAATCCAGCGTGGCAATCGACGCATCACGGCGATGGATGAGACTTCAATCGAAAGAGTGTCACCGAGTTTATCGACCACGAGGCCCGAGAGAAAATCGCCGTCGCCATTGATCACGCGATAGGCGTCGGTGTTTTCGTCCAACTTCAAAATATCTTTGCGTAGACTGACGGCTTTTTTGATGGCGGCTTCGAACCAAGCATCATCGGGTTTTCCTGGGCTGGATTTGACGATACGCAGGGCAATGGGTGCACCTGGATTCCAGAAACCATACCCAATGGCAGTTCCTTGTTTATCGTAGGCGGCGACAATATCTCCTTGGCGAGCATCGGAGGAGACATCCCCAATCATCGAACGGAAGATGTTGGGTTTTGAAGTAAATGTCTTGAGCTGTACCCACGGGCGTTCCTTCGCTGGAGGCGGGTTGCTCGTGGTTGGACTGCTAAACGATTCAGACATTGGACTGAAGGTTTAGAGCCAGGGTAGACTTGGCAAGCGCGACCATCGGCTTGCCTAGATTAACCGATGAAACTGCAGATATATTGGCAGATGCCAGAGGGGACTGCGATGTTGAAGCCTGATTTCGCTGGGACTTGAAACTGAGTGCCAGCGGCGTAGGTTTTAGCATCTTTCGACCCGTCGAGTGTCACCACGCACGAGCCATCGGTAATTTCCATGATCTCTAGGGTAGATGAGACCCAGTGTTTTCTTTTCTCCACTGGCAAAGAGGATGCTGTGGGAGACTACTTTGCCTTCAAAGTAGACATTAGCTTTAGCGACGGCGGTAACGTTTTTGAATTCCATAATTTTAGATGAGTTTAAGATCAGACAAAACTTCGCCCTTTTGGCGACGGCGAATGGAGTCGAGATACTCGTCTTTAAACTTCGGTACGGCGGATTGTACGGGCCAAGCGACTGCTTCACCGTGTGCGCAAATGGTCCGACCAGCGACTTGGTTCGCGATATCGAGCAATAAAGGAACGTCGGATTCTAATCCGCCACCAGTGGTGATGCGCTTAGAGACACGACTTAACCACAAGGAGCCTTCACGACAAGGCGTGCACTGGCCACAGGTTTCATGAGCGTAGAAAGCATTGAGGTTTGAAAGCGCCTGAATCATTTCGACGGAATCGTCGATGACAATGGTCCCGCCAGTGCCTAGGCCGGTACCACATGCGGCAATGCTATTGGAATCGAGGGGAATGTCTTCCAATGCCCAATCAAATTCTTGTCCATTGGGAAGCTTGCCTTTGAAGCGCTCGCCGAATTTCAAAATCTTCGTCGAAGATCCACCAGGAATAATCGCTTTGAATTTTCGGCCATCGAGTGGTCCACCACAAAAATCATAGAGCAATTCACCAAAGGTGGCTTTGCCTGCTTCGATTTCGTAAAGTCCAGGACGTTTCACCAGACCGCTGACTCCCCAAATGTGCGTGCCACTATCACCAGGAATGCCGATTTTTGCGAATTCAGCACCACCGAATGCGAGGACATGTTTCACTTGCGCCATGGTCTCGGCATTGTTGACGATGGTCGGGCAATTATAGAGTCCTAACACTGCAGGGAAGTAAGGAGGCTTGATGCGAGGATACCCGCGCTTGCCTTCGAGTGATTCGATGAGGCCAGTCTCTTCGCCACAAACATAGCAACCGCCACCCCGGTGGACGACGACTTCGCAGGAATAGCCACTGCCTAAAATATTATTACCTAAAAAGCCCTTGGCTTTAGCTTCAGCAATGGCGTTCTCTAAAATTTTTGCACCGTGTTGAAACTCTCCACGGATGTAAATGAAGGCTTGTTTGGCTTGAATCGCCCAAGCGGTAATCGCAATGCCCTCGAGCATTTGATGCGGGTCTTTGTAAATGATTTGGCGGTCCTTGTAAGTACCAGGTTCTGACTCATCGGCATTGACGACTAAGTAGCAGGGTTTGCCCGATTTACGGTCGAGAAACTTCCACTTCATGCCAGTGGGGAAACCCGCACCACCGCGACCGCGCAGACCAGAGACTTCGACTTCTTTGCAGACCTCTTCGGGCTTCATGGCCACCGCTTTTTTCAAAGCTTCGTAGCCACCATTTTTTAGGTAACAATCGATATCAACCGTGTAGCCAGGTTTGCGAAGATTGGCGTAAATGAGTGGGCGTTCTACAGCAGGCATGTTTAAAAGGGTTTAGGTGTTAGCCGTTCCACTCGGGAGTGTCGGGTTGAGGTTGTTTCTTGCCGTACTGCGGATTGTGCAGGCTTTGCTTAATTTGGTCGGCAAAGGCAGTGGCGTTCTCCGGCTTTACGTTTTCATAAAGCGCGTGATCCACTTGTACCACTGGACCGCAACCACAGTCGGCGATACACTCGACAAATTCCAAAGTGAAATTGCCATCAGGCGACGTTTCGCCGCGGGGACAGTTTAGAGATTTTTCTAAACTCTCCATTAAGGCATAGGAGCCACGCAGAGCACAGGAGAGCGTGCGGCAAACCTTGATGTGCCGACGTCCAGTAGGGCTTTGACGGAACATCGGGTAGAAGCTGACGACTTCCAAAACTTGCATCGGAGTAACTCCGATTTTCTCGGCGACCCAAGCCATGTCTTCTTGCGTGATGTAGCCGTGGTCTTCTTGCACGAGGTGCAAGAGGGGTAAAGCCGCACTGCGTTTTTGCGGATACTGCGCAATAATCGCATCCGCTTTCGTGAGTGTAGAAGGTTGGAGTGACATGGTTAGCGGTCGCATTCACCCATCACGAAGTCGAGAGACCCAAGAATGGATGCGATGTCGGTTAAGAAATTGCCAGGAACAATCGCGGGAAGGATGCTGAGACTGACAAAGCTCGGTCCGCGAATACGCAAGCGGTAGGGAACACCACCGCCGTTAGAAACGATGTAAAAGCCTAAGGCACCTTTAGGATTCTCGGCTTCGAAATAAACTTCACCCGCGGGGATTTGCGGACCTTCGGTGACGAGCATGAAGTTCTGAATCAGCTCCTCCATCTTTGTCATCACTTTGGCTTTCGGTGGCAGGAAAATCTTTTTGGCTTCTTCCGCATACCAAGGTCCGCTAGGCATGGTTTTAATCACTTGGCGAAGAATGCGTACCGATTGACGGACTTCTTCCATGCGCACGAGGTAACGATCAAAGCAATCGCCTTTGGCGCCGACAGGAACGTCGAACTCGTATTTTTCGTAACCCGAATAAGGTTTATCTTTGCGAAGATCAAAGGGCACTCCCGATGCGCGTAAGTTGGGTCCAGTTAAACCATAAGCCAGCGCTAACTCTTTGGAAATGGGAGCGATGCCTTCGGTGCGTTCGAGGAAAATGCCGTTACGGGTAAGCAAGCGATCGACTTCGTCGATGGTTTTGAGCACACCGTCGCAGAAGTTTTCGACGCGTTGCAACCACCCTTCAGGCAGGTCGCGGGTCAATCCACCGATTCGTGTATAGCTAGTGGTGAAACGAGCTCCAGTGAGTTCCTCGAAAAGGGTGTAAAGTTTTTCGCGTTCGTTGAAGGTGTACATGAACACCGTCCATGCGCCCGTATCCATCGCATAAACGCCCAACCCGAGAAGGTGAGAAGAGATACGTGCCATTTCGCAACAAGCCACGCGAATGGCCTCGCAGCGTTCAGGCATTTTAAGGCCCGCTAATTTTTCAACCGCAATCGCATAAGCCACATTGTTGGCCAATGGCGCCAAGTAATCGAGTCGGTCTGTGTACGGAACAAACTGATTGTAAGTCATGTTCTCCGCAATTTTTTCATCTCCTCGGTGGAGGTAGCCAATCACGGGATCGCATTTTACAACTTTGTCGCCGTCAAGTTCGAGGGATAAACGCAGTACGCCGTGAGTGGCCGGGTGCGAAGGACCCATATTCAGGGTCATATTTTCACCTCGAAGTTCTTCCGAGCGTGCGGCGATATCACCGAGAGAAATTTCTTTGGTGGTTTTCACAAAATTACGATTTGGGTTTTTCCTCGTTCCACGATTGGTCGAGGGCTTGGGGTTCGGCGTTTGACATATGACCACCGCCAGAGACGAAAGGTCCGCCCATCATCGGAGCAGGCTCCACTTTCTGTCCAGTAACCGCGGCGACATCAGCCGCAGGGAAGGGAACTTCAATGCCAGCGAGCGGGAATTCTTTGCGCAGTGGGTGGTAAGGATAAGCTTCCCACATTAAGATTCGGCGGGGGTCAGGGTGACCGATGAAGCGAATACCAAACATGTCGTAGGCTTCGCGTTCGTGCCAATTGGCTCCGGGGTGAATCGCGCTCACCGAAGGAACCGCGTCTTCTTCGCAGGCAACGTGCAAGCGCACGTATTCGGACTTACTGGTATTGAGCAGGTGCAGGACCACGCCAAAGCGAGGGGTGCGTTGTGGCCAATCGACGCCACACAAATCGGCTAATAGATCAAAGCCTTGGGTGTCGCGAAGGTAGCGTACGACTTCGACTAATTCAGCATTGGCCACCTTGAAGGTAGGCATGTCAATCGATGCCAAAGTCTCGGTCTGGGGAAATTTTTGCGTAAAAGCAGCAGCGTCCATTTTGATTTAGCTCACGATTTTCGTGTCGATGGTACGGCCGCGGAAAGTGCGTCGAAGTGAGCCACCTTCTTGGCGAATTTTTTCCTGCAATAACATCATGCCATCGAGCAAAGCTTCGGGGCGAGGTGGACAACCGGAAATATAAATGTCGACGGGCACAATGTTATCTACGCCTTGAAGAGTGGCATAGGAGCGATACATACCACCCGATGAAGCACAGGCACCCATGGCGACGACCCACTTAGGTTCGGCCATTTGATCGTAAATACGACGAACTACTTCGGCCATTTTGTAGGTGACCGTGCCAGAAACAATCATGCAGTCGGCCTGACGTGGCGAGAAGCGCATCACCTCCATGCCGAAGCGAGAAATGTCGAAACGCGAGCCACCCGCGGCCATGAGCTCGATCGCACAGCAGGCGAGGCCCATGGGCATCGGCCAAACCGAGTTGACTTCGCCTTCCACTTTACTGTTATAGCCAAATTCGGATTTCACCATGATGGGAAAGTCGCAAGTTAGAAGCGCCTCACGAGGGTGCAAGTGTGAAGGGAAAAAAGCCCATTTT
>RFOO01000051.1 GCA_009926645.1 bacterium
CCAACATTGCAATACAGAGAGAGCTTCTGGCGGTTTTCGTCTCCGATTGGACGATCGGTGCGGCAGACTAATATATCGGGCTGAATTCCAATCTCGCGCAACTTGGCTACCGATTGTTGTGAAGGTTTGGTTTTGAGTTCTCCAGCGGCTTTAATGAAAGGTACTAAAGTGCAATGAAGGAAAGCGACGTTCTCTCGTCCGGCGTCGTGTTGGAATTGACGTAGAGCCTCGAGGAACGGCAGGCCTTCGATGTCGCCTGTGGTTCCGCCGATTTCGGTGATTAAAACATCAACGCCTTCTCCGCCTTTTAAAATGCGGTCTTTGATTTCATTCGTGATGTGCGGGATGACTTGGACGGTTTTGCCAAGGTAATCTCCGCGGCGTTCTTTTTGGATGACCGTTTCGTAAACTTGTCCTGAGGTTAAACTATTCAGTCGGGAAAGTTCGCCTGAGGTAAATCGTTCGTAGTGTCCCAAGTCTAAGTCTGTTTCCGCTCCGTCATTGAGCACGTAAACTTCACCGTGCTGATAAGGGCTCATTGTCCCTGGGTCGACATTGAGGTAGGGGTCGAACTTTTGAATTCGAACTTTGAGGCCACGACATTCGAGAAGGGCGCCTAGGGCGGCAGCAGTCAGTCCTTTGCCCAAGGATGAGATGACACCTCCGGTGACGAATATGTATTTCATGTGGGTGGTGACGATCGGTGTTTTTTGTAAAAAAGATAAGACCGGCTGGTCCTTATGACGGGAGGCCGGTCTGGACTTTCGAATGTCATTGGCTCTGGAAAGGGAGGCAAGCGGTTTTTCTGCCTAGAATGTCGGCTTCTAGGGGCCTGCCTATGAGGATTTTTCACTGCCGTGGTGGGTTGGCCTAATACCTCATAAAAACCCTCTCTACGGGGTGGGAAGGGTAGTTTTGCCTGATTAGATGCTTTGCACTTGGCTTCCCCCACACGTTAATAACCTTTTTACCTATGCCTGAAAGTTCTTGTTCTCCCTGCTGTCAGCCTGCCTCCATCGGCAAAAAAATCATTATGGCCCTCACGGGTTTGGTCTTAGCAGGTTTTGTTCTCGGTCACATGTCGGGGAATTTATTGATGTTTAAGGGCCCCCAAGCGATTAACGCTTACGCTGAATGGTTACACAGCCACCCTGGCGCTCTTTGGATCGCACGCTTTATTTTGATTCTCAGCGTGATCGGTCACATTTGGACAGGTATTCTGCTTACGCTGGAAAATCGTGCCGCGCGTGCAGGTGGACCTGCGATTGATGCTACACGTCGTGCTTCAATCTCTTCTCGAACAATGCCCTATTCTGGCATCGTGATTCTCGCTTTTCTGGGTTTTCACCTTCTCCATTACACTTTTCGCAAGGTAGCGTTAGGGGGTAAGGATTTTGGTGAAGACGTTTACGCGATGGTGGTTTTCGGTTTTTCCAGTCCAGCGGTTTCAGTTTTTTATATCGTAAGCATGCTTTTACTCTGCCTGCACTTAAGTCATGGTGTGAGCAGTGTTTTCCAAACCTTGGGTCTGCGTAATGAACGTTGGCGCGGACGTGTTGATTTGATCGCTACCGCCTATGGCTGGATTATTGCCCTTGGTTTTATCTCGATACCTTTAGCCGTTCTTCTCGGCTGCATTAAGTAAGCCCCATGAAACTCGAATCAAAAATTCCTACTGGCCCTCTTGCCGACAAGTGGAACAACCACAAAGCGAAGCTTCGCTTAGTCAATCCAGCGAATCGTCGCAAATACCACATCATTGTGGTTGGATCAGGTTTGGCTGGCTCGGCGGCGGCCGCTTCGTTTGCCGAAATGGGCTATGAGGTTTCTTGTTTTTGCTATCAAGATAGTCCCCGTCGTGCTCACTCCATTGCCGCTCAAGGCGGAATTAATGCAGCGAAGAATTATCAAAACGACGGTGATAGCGTGCGTCGTTTATTTTTAGATACGATTAAAGGTGGAGATTATCGAGCTCGTGAAGCGAACGTCTATCGCCTTGCTCAGGTTTCGACTTCGATTATCGATCAGTGTGTTGCGCAAGGTGTACCTTTTGCCCGTGAATACGGCGGTTTATTAGCGAATCGTTCTTTCGGCGGTGCTCAGGTTTCTCGTACTTTTTACGCACGTGGCCAAACGGGTCAGCAGCTTTTGCTGGGAGCTTACTCCGCACTCTCGCGTCAAATCGGTGCGGGCACAGTGAAAATGTATGCGCGACACGAGATGCTCGATTTGGTTTTAGTGGACGGCCAAGCGAAAGGTATCGTTACCCGTAATTTAGTGAATGGCGAAATCAAAGCCTGGGCTTCCGATGTGGTCGTGCTTTGCACGGGAGGCTATGGTAATGTTTTCTATCTTTCGACCAATGCACAGGGCTGTAATGTGACAGCGACTTTCCGTGCGCACCGTCGCGGTGCTGGTTTTGCGAATCCTTGCTATACGCAAATTCACCCCACCTGTATTCCTGTTCACGGCGAAGATCAATCGAAGTTAACTTTAATGTCCGAATCACTCCGCAATGACGGGCGAGTTTGGGTGCCTAAAGATAAGGCGGACTGCGGAAAGCCTGCTTCGGAAATTCCTGAGGACCGTCGCGATTATTTCCTCGAGCGCAAATACCCCAGTTACGGTAATCTTGCTCCACGCGATATTTCTTCGCGTGCAGCCAAGGAGGTTTGTGACGAAGGACGTGGGGTTGGTCAAATGGTCGACGGTAAGCGCCTCGGTGTTTACCTTGATTTCTCTGCAGCCATTAATCGTCTCGGCGAATCGGCTATCCGCGAACGCTACGGCAATTTGTTTGATATGTATGAAAATATCACGGGAGAGAATGCCTACCGTCAGCCGATGCGTATTTTCCCTGCCGTGCACTACACCATGGGTGGTCTTTGGGTAGATTATAATTTGCAGTCGAACATTCCTGGATTGTTCGTGGGCGGTGAAGCAAACTTCTCGGACCACGGTGCCAATCGCTTAGGTGCTTCGGCGCTTATGCAGGGTCTTGCCGATGGTTACTTTGTTTTACCCTACACAGTGACGGATTACTTGGCGGGTGTAGGATTATCGGGTCGTCCTTCCGTGGATCGACCTGAGTTTAAAGCGGCGGTGAAGGAAGTCCAAGACCGCACGCAATGGTTTTTACAGAATAAGGGTACGCGTTCTGCACGTAGCTATCACAAAGAGCTCGGTAAGATTGTTTGGGAGAAATGTGGAATGGCGCGTGACAAAGCGGGCTTGCAGCAAGCCATTAAAGACCTCGAAGCGCTCCGCGCTGATTTCTGGAAGAATGTGCGAGTTGTCGGTTCAGGAGAACAATTAGCTCCCGAACTGGAACGGGCGGGTCGCGTGGCCGACTTCCTTGATTTTGGTATCATGATGTGTCTCGATGCCCTCTCACGTGAAGAATCCTGCGGAGGTCACTTCCGCACGGAGTATCAAGACAGTGGGGAAGCGAAGCGTAATGATGATCAATTTGCCCATGCTGCAGTCTGGGAGTGGCAGGGTGAAAACAAGCATCCCGTTCGTCATATCGAGCCTCTCGTCTATGAAGAGGTTCAATTCACCACTCGCTCTTACAAATAATCTTTATGGTAAAGGAAAACGGAAATTCCGATCAACACGGCCGCACGCTCTCGTTGCGTCTGCGTGTTTGGCGTCAAAATCGTGGCCAACCCGGTCACTTCGAAGAGCACTTTCTTGCCGCCGTGCCAGAAACAGCGTCCTTCTTGGAAATGATGGACATGCTCAATGAGCAATTAATCCGTGAAGGGAAGGACACCTTTGCATTTGATCACGATTGCCGTGAAGGAATTTGTGGCATGTGCTCGATGACCATTAATGGTATGCCCCATGGCCCATTGCCTGGCGTCACCACTTGTCAGTTGCACATGCGCAACTTCCGCGATGGTGAAACCATTACCGTTGAGCCTTGGCGCGCTCGTGCTTTCCCTGTTCTGAAAGACTTGGCGGTTGATCGTTCTGCTTTCGATAAAGTCATTCAATCTGGCGGATTCATCACGGTGCGCACGGGTTCGGCTCCGGAAGCTAATCACACTCTCGTCCCCAAGCAGGTTGCCGATGAGGCGATGGATGCTGCGGAATGTATCGGGTGTGGAGCTTGCGTGGCCTCTTGTAAGAATGGTTCGGCGATGCTTTTCGTAGGCGCTAAGATTAATCACCTGAACATTCTGCCGCAAGGTCAGCCCGAGCGTGAGCGTCGTACGTTAGCGATGGTGAAAACGATGGATGAAGCTGGTTTTGGTAACTGCACTAACTATGGCGAGTGCCAAGCTCACTGTCCTAAGAGCATCACGCTGGATGTGATTGCTAAACTCAATCGAGACTATTTGCGCGCTCGCGTGAAAGAGTTCTTCTCTTCCACCGGTAAGCCCAGCAAGGGCGGCGAGTAATCTTTTGTTAAAGAAGCTTCGTGGACTTAACCAAGGTTAAGTCCACGAGGTAACGTGAGAGAAGCTGCTGTGCTTGAAATGAATCCAAGGCAAAGCCTCGTGCGCGATTGAGTCCTGCTTGAGCACAATCAATGCCCACTAAAAGTTCTTCGCGCACTGTTTCTTGCGCAATCTGCATAACCAGTTCACGACCTTCTTCTAAGTAGTCTAAAGCGCGATTAATCTCGGCTAAACTCACTCCCTCGACGGCTTGCTTGAGATTCTCAGGCGAGGCAGTGAGAAACTCCCAACTCAAACTCTTATTGCGAATGGATTTTTCGATACACGAATCAAGTTTTCCAAGATGGCGTAAGGCTTGGGCGGTGATGGTGGCATCTTGCGCATCGAGTTCGCCTAGAATGGCACAGGCTCTATCGGCATCGTCTTTTTGATTGGCGGCAAAACACCACGCTTGGGCCAAGCCTGCACCCATTGGCAGCCAGGCAGTTGGCCAAGGTTGATGCGTTCCATTATCTCCCCAGGCTGTGAGCAAGATCCCTTGAGCTTCACATCGAATGGCCGCACTCATGGCTTCGGCTTGATTGGTTAAGGCGTTAGGCAAACGACCAGTGAAACTTTGCCAAGTGCTTGTGCCAGGTGCGATGAGGTAGGATCGCCCCAATTCTTTGAGCCGCCCAGCTTGTTCTAAGAAGGGGTGGCCAGCGTCGTATCCCCAAATGACAGGGATGGCGAGAACTGGAGCCTGGGCTGCGTAGGTGAGGTCCTCTAATAATATATCGCCCCAAAACTGAGGTGTGCGACCACGGGTTTCGACTAAGGCACAAAGTTTTTTTAGGTGAGAGAGGTAGACAGAGTGTTTTCCCTGACGCTCAACTTGTTCTTTGCTATGTCCCTGTCCTAATTCCCAGGGCTCGTCGCCACCGATATTCACTTGGCGACTGCGGAAGTGGGGAAGGTAAGCATCGAGCAGGGAACGGATAAACTCGAGGGAGTCTTGATCGGGTTTTAGCGTACTCGGGTGCTCTTTAAATTGACCCGTTAGTGGGTGAATCCAGCCATTAGGACATTCAGCCAAGGCACGATAGCGGGGGTGGCGAAGCCACCGTTCCATGTGGCCGAATGTATTGAAATTAGGAACAAGTTCGATGCCAAGGTTAGCACACTCGCGATCGAGTTGCTCTATTTCTGCAGGTAAAAGCGGCGATGCATTTTCCCAAACCGTTTCGTGTCCAGGAAAGGCAAATGTATGTTCGATATACAACTGCAATTGATTCACGCGTAAGTGCGCCAAGGCGCGAATCAATCGACGCAATTCTTTTTGCGTGGGCACCTTGCAGCGTGAAATATCCAACATGAATCCACGGACCGAACAATCGGGACCATCTAAAATGTCACAACAGGGTAGGGCTTCAGGATTTTGCTCCGCAATTTGTCGTAAAGTTTGAGCTCCATAAAAAAGTCCCGCGGCGTCGCGTGCTTTACAATGTATCCCGCTCGAGGTTATCTCCAAAAAATACGATTCGCGATCCAGTGACTCGGCATACTCCAGACGACAAGGTGTTTTTTGATTTTCATCTAATGCCCGTTCCGCTTCAGCGATGTTTTGGGGTAAACTATCCAGAAAATGACGAGTGGGGTGGGGGGCTGGGGGCACCGCTAAAAAACCTCCACGTAGGCTCAATTCTCGAGGTCGGGGAAACAACTTAGGCAGTTGAGCGCGCATGCCATTTCATCGTTAATCATGTCTTTCTGTCGAGCAAGCCTGCAGGCTCTCGTGCTGGAGATGCGGTTTTGATGCCCGAAAGGCCTTAATGACGTATCTTTTTATCAAGATACATTGATGAACACTTGCTAACCCGTCTTTATTGCTTTGGCTTAACTCACCATGGCACACCGCGATGATTTCACTTTTTCCTCAGAGTCTGTTGGCGAAGGCCATCCTGACAAAGTAGCCGATTTTATCTCGGACTCGATTCTCGATGCTTGTTTGAGTCAGGACAAGTTGTCGCGGGTTGCTTGCGAGACTTTGGTTAAAAGCAACCATGTGGTGGTTGCGGGAGAGTTAACCACTAAAGCCAAAGTGAATTTTGAAGAAGTCGTCCGCGGAGCCATCCGCGAAATTGGTTATGTGAACGACGACGATGTCTTTCACGCCGATAAGGTTTTTGTTACCAATTTACTGACCAAACAATCGCCCGATATCGCTCAAGGTGTTGATGAACGTAAAGCTGACGGGAAGAAGCACTCGAAGATGGGGGCAGGAGACCAAGGTATTATGTTTGGTTATGCCTCCTCGGAAACACCTGAACTAATGCCTGCGCCAGTGATGTTTGCTCATCGGCTCAATCGTGAGTTGGCGCGTTTACG
>RFOO01000052.1 GCA_009926645.1 bacterium
AATCATCTCTTTACCCTCCTGAATTCCATAAGCACCCGCTTTATCGAGTGTATTCACGAGAGATTGATAACGAGTTATGGTTTCCTCAGAAAGATTTTTGAAACGCACCCACGCTGTAATATCTTCGCACTCTTCGATACCCAAACGCGGACAGAGAAGACAAATCCCCGTGTGCACGGTATGTTCTTTGCCTGATAAACTCTGAAGCATTCGACGAGAGTCAGCTAAATCAGCAGGCTTATTGAGAACTCGATCTCCCAGTGCCACCGTTGTATCAGCCCCCAAAACGATTGCTTGAGGATAAAGATCGGAAACGGCTTTGGCCTTGATGTACGAATTATGTAAAACCATTTGCCGTGGGTCGGCGGAAGGGTCCTCCTCCTCCACGACTTGCGCCACGACCACGCGATGGGGAATTCCAGCCTCTTTGAGTAACTGCGTTCGCCGAGGCGAGCCAGACGCGAGAATAAATGGAATCAATCCCTCCACAGTCTACAGCACAGCGCTCAATGATGACTGGGCTTCCATGCCACGACACGGTCGGATAAATACTTCACGTAAATATCCTGATCGTTAAGACAGGGAATCTGTTCGAAAGATTCCCCTCCCGCATGTAAGAATTCCTCCTTACCTTCCTCGCTGATTTCTTCGATGGTTTCTAAGCAATCAGCCGTAAAGGCCGGACACATAACCAAGAGTTTTTTGACTCCCTCTTTAGGCAAAGCTTCGAGTCGTTCATCTGTATAAGGCGGAACCCATTTCTCGGGTCCAAATCGCGACTGAAAGGCAACCTCAACTTGGTCGGGACGAAGCCCTGCGGCTTCGGTAAATAAACGAGTGGTTTCCACGCACTGATGCTTGTAGCAGGTAGCATGGCACGGACTAGCAACGGCACAACAATTAGGCACTTTGGTGCAATGGGCTTTCGAGGGATCGCCTTTGCGCAAATGACGCTCAGGCACTCCGTGATAAGAAAACAATAGTTTATCGAACGGTTTCTCTAACCAAGGCCGCGCGGATTCCACCAAGGTTTTAATATACGCTGGATCATTAAAATAGGGCTGTAAAACATGGTATTTCAGCTGAGGGGCGAGACGCCTTAATTCTTCCTGGATTTTTACGACTACTGTTTCATAGGAAGACATCGCATAGTGCGGGTATTGTGGCATCACGAATAAATCATCGATGCCCAGTTCGAGAACTTTTTTAACCGCATCGGCACATGAAGGTTCACCATAACGCATTCCCGTAACCACGGGTAAGCCCGTGGCTTTTTCTAACTTCACCCGTAATTTTTCAGTCGTTACCAATAAAGGAGCACCCTCAGGAGTCCATACGGTCTCATAAGCTGCCGCCGATTTCTTAGGTCGAGTGCGCAAAACAATCCCCTCAAGCAAAGCAAAGCGAAAGGCCGCTGGATAATCGATAACTCGCTCGTCACCCAAAAACTCTCGCAAGTAATTTCGCACATCGGGCACTGAAGTGCTTTTGGGAGAACCAAGATTCAGTAGCAAAATACCTTTTTTAGCCATGGAAACAGAGAGGCAGATACAGAAGTTATGTCAAACAAGGGGTTTGAAAGGAGGTGACCATTAGGCGGTTGGACATGTATTTCCTGCCCATTCCACCTTTGACCTTTTACACGGACGCCACGGAGTGGCGTCCCTACCTATTCCACCATTCCACTATTCCACTCGCCCACTGAACTTGGCGTCCCTACCCGTCCCTGCCCATTCCACCGGTCCACTAGTCCAATCGCCCACTCGCTACCGCATCTAACACCGCCTGTAGGGTCTCTATCTTAGCCTGAGGAGTGATGCCATGGCCTAGATTAAAAATATGACCAGGATCTCCCGCATTATCGGCAAGAATAGCCTTAGTTGCTTGGACGGCGGCCTCAGGTGAGCCAACGATAAATTCGGGGTCTAAATTTCCTTGTAAGCAAAGTGGACGTCCGGCGAGTGCCCGCACTTGCGAGAGCGGCATTGTCCAATCAACACCTAAACACGGAACACCCGTTGCAGCCAAAGATGAGGCATCGGCCGATTTTCCTTTGGCATAAAGAATAATGGGGGCGTTAGCGGGCAATCGACGCACTACTTGGCGAATATACTGCAAAGAAAATGTTTCGTAATCAGCACCCGATAACACACTGGCCCAACTATCAAAAATCTGAATGGCATCGGCACCCGACTGCAATTGTTTGGATAAATAGTCAGCCACGGTGAGAGAAAGCACATCCAATAACTGATGAAGAAACGATGGATTCGTTTTGAGTAAATACCGTGTTTTAGGGAAATCCTCAGAACCACCACCTTCAATTAAATAACAAGCTAAAGTCCAAGGCGACCCTGCGAAACCTAAGAGGGCTTTCTGGTTTCCTAATTCACGACGTAATAATTTGAGAGCCGCATAAACGTAATCTAAACGTGCAGCGGCATCGGCAACCTGTAGCGTTTTCAAATCAGACTCACCACTCAGTGCCCGTTCCATCGCAATACCACCCTCTTCGCGAAAACGATACCCCACTCCCAAAGCCTCAGGTATCACCAATATATCGCTAAATAAAATCGCTGCATCCAGTTGGGCGAATCGACGCAGGGGCTGCAAAGTTACTTCCACTGCCAAATCAGGCGTTCGCACCATGGTCACGAAATCGGATTTCGCCTTCAGGGCTCGATACTCAGGCAAGTAACGTCCCGCCTGCCGCATAATCCACATCGGCGCACGCCCATGCGGCTGACGCTGTAAAGCGGCGAGGAATCGTTCGCGTGAATTCATAGAGCTACTTCACCCATGACTGCACTTTTAAATAATGCGAGAGCAGTTTCGCTTCGGGCGTTCCTGCCAAAGGTTGGTGCCCGTAAACCCAGCGGACTCGAGGCGGGAGAGACATTAAAATCGATTCCGTGCGACCGCCAGATTGCAGCCCAAAAATCGTTCCACGGTCCCAAACCAAATTAAACTCTGCGTAACGTCCACGACGAATCTCCTGCCATTCTTTTTCGCGCTCACCATAGGACATCTCTTTACGACGACGAAGAATTTCGCAGTAGGCAGGTCCATACGCATCGCCCACTTTTTGCATCATGGCAAACGCCTGATCAAAACCGCCCTCCGTAAAGTCATCAAAGAAAACTCCTCCAATACCACGTTGCTCCCCGCGATGCTTAATTAAAAAATAATCATCACACCAACGCTTAAACTTCTCATAGTAGGAACCCGTCGCTGTTTGGGCAGCCTGGTGCCACGATTGAGCATCTTCCTCAAATCCGTAATAAGGAGTAAGATCAAATCCGCCACCAAACCACCAAACGGGATTAGGCCCATCGGTGCAAAAAAAGCGCACGTTCATGTGCGAGGTTGGGCAATAGGGATTGAGAGGATGATGTACCACCGAAACTCCCATGGCCCGAAATCCTTTACCTGCTAAATCAGGGCGAGCCACCGTCGCAGAAGGTGGCAAGGCATGTCCACGAACATCGGAAAAAGCCACCCCGCCTTTTTCGAAAACTTGACCGTCCGCGATGATCCGCGTCCGCCCCCCGCCCCCTTCGGCTCGATTCCAAACATCCTCGAAATACTTCGCTTTACCATCGACCGACTCACAAAGCGTGCAAAGACGGTCCTGTAAACCGAGCAGGTATTGGCGCACGTCTTCGGGATTCATTTCTTTTTTACTACCTAAGGGTTTCGCCGAGGTCAATGCCCGCAAGACTCCGATTGATCATTCATCTACCCCTTCTATCCCCCATTACCAAGACTTGAGTCTGCCTTGTCAGTTGCCCTCAAATAGGCTCATTTAATAGAATGAATCTCGAAACCAAGCTCCTGCTTTTAATCTGCTTGGCTGGATTGTGTGCCATTCTCAGTCCATGGTGGGCTTGGCTACGCCTTCAATCACTCGAGAAAAAACATGGAAAGAAACTCTTGGTGAGAAGCATTAACGGCGAACAGGCAGCCAAAATCATTTTACTCCGCGGAGAGATTCCGCAGGTCGATGTCGATGAGACATCGCTAGTCTTCGCCAATTATTATGCCGCCCACGAACCGGCATTAAAACTCTCGTCATCGATTTATCACGGAAAAAGGCTTTTTGATGTTGCACGCGCTGCTCGCTTAGCCGGCCACGCACTCCAACATCGCGATCGACAATTTGGTAAACTGACCTCTTGGGATGCCTTGATAACACTCTGGGGCAACCTTTGGCCTATTCTTCTGGTTCTCACATTTTTTGCTCGAGGAAAATGGATTATTCCATGGGCAGCCCTTTCCGTTGTCGCCATGATCATGACTCTTATCCATTTTTCGAAGCACCAGTTGGTCAGGGATGCCGCACAAAGGGGTCAAATGGCTCTCGAAGAGGCCAGATTGCTCGACGGACACCCTGAAAATGAGGTAAAAGCGGCTTTTTTGGCAACCCGCCTCGATCACCTCGCCATCCCCTTTTCTAGAACCTGGTGGGGCTATTTGTTTTTTAAATAACCGCTGAAACTTATCTCCCAGGGCGGTGTTTTACTTAATGTAAACAAACTCATTCTATGAAAATCAAAAATCTACTCCTTCTCACCCTTCTATCTGCGGTGAGTCTCGTTGCCGCTGAGGCGAGTGCCGATGCCGCAGCCACCAAAGAAGACGGCAAACCTTCCTGTTGCGAAGGTGGCAAACGCCGCATGGGTCCTCCCGAAATTCCTGGTGTTTCTAAAGAAGACATGAAAAAGCTTCATGAAGCTTTCAAGGCAACCAAAGATGACCCCAGCCTTAAAGATTTACACGAAGCCGTAAAAGCCGCTCATGAGAAAGTAAAAGCCGCTACCAACGATGAGGACAAGAAAGCCGCGCGCGAAGAAATGAAGAAGGCTTACAAAGCTTTAATGGAAGCCCACAGAGAGCTTGTTCTGAAAAATAATCCTGAACTCGCCGATACCATGAACAAGGTTCGCGATTTCATGAAAAAGCGTTTCCAAGAAAAGCATGAAGCTAAGGAAGGATCGAAGGATGACGATGAGTTACCTCCTCCCCCTCCTCCCCCTCCTGCGGAGTAAGGGTTAGGATAAGGACGCTACCTCCCTAGAGTCCACTTCTGTAAAAGGACGCCACATCGCTGGCGTCCTTTTTATTTCTTGGGTAGGGACGTCACTCCGTGACGTCCGTTCGAGACCAATACGTGGGACGTCAAAGGGTCTTAGACATCCTCAATAATAACCACGTCTATAGGCGAACGGACGCCACGGAGTGGCGTCCCTACCCATTCCACCATTCCACCGGTCCACTCGCCCACTAACTCCAGCGTCCCTTCCCGTCCCTACCCGCCCCTACCCGCCCCTAAACAAAACAACCCAGGTTGGCCTGGGTTGTTTCACTATCTTTAATAACTCGATTACGCCTTCGCTTCAGCTTCGGTAGCTTTCTTCTTTTGGCGCTGGCGACGAACCGCTGCAGCCGCAAGAGCAAGACCTCCAAGCATCAGACCATAAGTCGAGGGCTCAGGAATCGTCAGCACTAAGCTATCACCACCGACGTAGGACAGTTGATAGAATGTATTAGGATCAAAGGCAGAACCATCGTCGTAACGGAAGTTGTTCAGATTAAGGTTAAACAACGACGTGATATCTTGTCCGTTCCACTGTAGCGCACCCATCGTTGCGAGGGTGAACTTATAGAGGCGACCGCGAATCATGCCCGAAGTTGCACTTCCAGAATCAAGAACGAGGTTAATTCTGTTATTCGTACTTGCACCAGTAAGGTCGAGGAAACCAGTAGAGCCCAAGTCGAGAGTACTGTAAGTGATGCCAGCATTTGCGGACTGGTTATAGACGTCTTGTCCCCACCAGTTGCTGTAAACACCCGAGCCACTGACGCCGTTAAACTTCAGGTTAAGCGTGCTTCCACCATTGAGAGTGTACCTAACGCCGGTTCCATCTGTTCCAACAGTCGAACGCAACATGACCAAGGTACCGCCAGAATTGACAGTAACATCGCCATTACCCAAGGCATGGGTACCAGAAGCCGTCACCTCCGCGCCACTCGCAATCGTGGTGCCACCCGTGTAATCACTCGTAGTGTTAAGGAGAACCAAGTTAGCGCCAGTGACAGCCAGAGCTGTAACTTTACCAGAACCACCATTCTCAATCTTACCAGCGAAGTTACCGCCGTTGGTGACTGTGAGTGTCGCTGTCGAAGTTACGCTGTTCGTAATCTTGTTCGAAGAACCAGCGGAGCCGGCAGTGAAGATTCTTGCAACGGTTTGGTTGTTTCCGTAAAGGTCGAAGGTACCAGCCGAGTTGTCGTTTGCGTTACCCAGTGTCAGCTCCGTGTCTGTAGGCAATGCGCCAGAAGCGTTTCCGTTGCGCAGCGTACCACCACCATAGACGTAGGTAGGACCAACGTAGGTGTTTTGAGCAGACAAGGTCACCGTACCACCAGACACAACCAAGTCGGAGTTAAAACTTCCGCTGTTGCCCTTGATAACGCCAGTAACGTTAATGCCACTAGAGCCACCATCGAGGGCTAACACCGTTCCGGTCTTGGTTAAATCACCCGAGAGGGTTAAGAGACCAGAACCGCTGTTATAAATCTTATTGTTACCATCACCCAGGGCATTGATGTTCTTATCTAAGGTGCCGCCAGATCCAGTGTATTCTAAGATACCAGTGGAAGTGCCAGCCACACCAAGATCGACATCAGCATGCTTACCGAGCGCTTGGGCACTATTACCCGTACCCACATTGTTAATCGCTAAGGTGCCATTTTC
>RFOO01000053.1 GCA_009926645.1 bacterium
CAATCGCCGTTCCAGCAGGAAGTGATTTAACTAACACCACTCGCGAGTGAAAGGAGAGGACTGGATCAGGACGGAGGCTTGCCAAAAACGATCCCGTTGAAGGAGGTAGACCGTATTGCATTAATCCAATGCGCACGGCATTGAAAGGCGAGGCGCTGGAAAAGGTTTCCAGCCCAGCGCTATTATCGGCGTGGATTAACAAGGACTCGCGTTTCTGTGCAGGAATTTTTTCAACTAATTCTAAAAAGAGTTTACGCTGTTGAGCGGTGTAAGCGTTATCTTTATCGGCATCGGAGAAATGAGTGTAAACCCCGCGCCAGTCGAGAGATTTGGCACTCAAAACTTTTGCAAAAAGCTCGGTAGCCTCGGTGTGCCAAACGCCCGATCTCCCCATTCCCGTATCGACCTTAATATGCACCCGGGCTTGCGTTTTATGAGTCTGCGCAAATTCCGCTACCGCTTCAGCTTCGGCTAAAGAATTCAATGTAATATCTAAACCTAAAGTGACGGCTCGCGGAACTTCGCTTGGCAACGTTGGACTGAGTAAAAGAATATCGGCATCGTGACCAATTTCTCGAAGTCGAGTCGCCTCATGCACATTGGCGACCGCAAAGGTATGAACCCCAGCTTGCAGAAGGCGTGTGACCACCTCGGGCATACCATGACCATAGGCATCGGCTTTAACCACGGCTACATACTGAACATGAGCTGGTAAGGCTTGTTTAATCCGACCGACATTACGATCCAGAGCGGGAAGATCGACTTCCGCCCAGGCACGTGAGAGATGTCCAGAAGGGCTCATGAATTTCCACGATGTCGTTCGCCTGACCACGTTGCATAATCAGTGGCCGCATTCAAGGCATCAGGTTTGGGCTCGAGACGCAAAGAATCACCCTGCGCAAGAATCAAAGGTAAATCAGGCCAAACTGGGGCACAGAGTTCGCTTTCGGCAAAGACGGTTTGGGCTGATTCAGAGGTAACAAGAAGAGGTAATTTTTCGGCTTTTACTTCTTCGACTGAAAGTTCCTTCTGCCAAACAATCGCTGGTTGGCTGAGAGGATTGACGTGGATAGCGTGCCAGCGTTTCATTCGCGATTCGGTCAAAGCAAGGAATGGCTTAGTACGACCACCACGTTGAAGAATGACTTGAGCCAAAACGGGCAATGTTTCCCAAACGTAAATGGGGCGTTTTTCGAGGGCTGACCAGGTACGTACTGCCAGCGCGGTAATACGAATACCCAGCATCGATCCTGGGCCAACACAGAGAGCAAACGAACGTACATCTTTCAGAGACAATCGTGCCTCTTGTAGTGCCTTTTCTGTTGCCTGCCACAGGCCTTCGAGGGCGCCTTCTTCAGCACTGGCATGAGATAGCCAACTCTGATTCTTGTAGACACCGACATCGATTCCGCGACGAGCGGAACCATCGATGACGAGACAAGGTTCGGGAGGAAGATTCATCTCAACCAGGAGGCCAATGCATCGGACGGCCACCCAAGAGATGGACGTGCAAATGAGGCACCGATTCCCCTCCCTCGGGTCCATTGTTAATCACTAACCGATAGCCACGTTGACACGGCAATTGCTCGGCTAAACGACGTGCGGTAAGTAAAAGATGACCCAAGAGCGCCTGGTCTTCGATTGCACTTTCAGCGATGCGTGGAACAGGCTTACGGGGAACAATCAGAACATGCACGGGGGCTTGCGGAGCAATATCGTGAAAAGCGACGCAGAGCTCGTCTTGATGAATCAATTTGGCGGGGATTTCCCCATCGGCTATTTTTTGAAAGATTGTTTTCGCAGTTGTCATAGAAAATCACAAAACCACGACGGTGACTCGCTGGTGATTCGTCAGTTTGGCGGCGAGGGCGTTAATCGCTTCGACGGCTTCATCGTAGGCCGTGCGACTTTTTAAAGACCGCGAGCGTTGACCATGGAGAAATTGATCCTGCAACCCAACCACCCAAAGCAAGACATCCGAAGCGTCTGCCACGGTGGCGAGCGCTGACTGCATTCGGTCAGCCGCCCAAAGGGGATCAAAAGGGTCTGTACGATAATCCAAGACCGTAATGGTCGGTAGACTGTGTTCGGTCGCAAGAAGACGCAGCATTTGCGTAGCGGCTTGAGCTAACCCATGAGCATCTAGACCCGAAGCTGATTGCTCGTCGGCCTCAAACATACGCACCACCGCATCGACATCACGACGCAGTTGCGGGCCAGAACCCGCAAGACTTGCCAGCATCGCATTGAGCGTGCGCAAACGCGTCGGACGTAGAGGCGTGGCAGCCGTCACGAGGATTTACCTCCCTTACGTAATTGGTCGATGGCTTTCGCTAACTCGTCGATATCGCGGAACTCACGGTAGACACTGGCAAAACGTACGTAGGCAATTTGATCCACCGACTGTAGGTGTTTCATGATTTCTTCGCCAATCGCACTCGAAGGTACTTCATCTTCGAATTTATTTTGTAAGGCTTCGACGACTTCAGAAATCAGAAGATTAATCCGCTCCACTTCGACAGGACGTTTGTCAGTAGCTTTACGAATACCCGACGCGATTTTTGAAATATCAAAATCTTCGCGAGCACCGTTGCGTTTAACTACCACCAAACCTTCACGAATAATTTCTTCGACTGTACTAAAACGCGTCTCACACGCCAGGCACTGCCGACGACGGCGAATCGAATGGTTTCCCTTCCCGAGACGGGTTTCGAGAACCTTCGTATCTTCGTGATTACAGCGGGGGCAGAACATTGCTTAAAGGCGGAGGAAATTAGCTAATAAATCCAAACCATTCTGCGTTGCAAATGACTCCGGGTGAAACTGTACACCCCAAATCGGCAATTCGCGATGGCGTAGGCCCATCACCAAACCGTCCTCGGTCCACGCCGTGATTTCGAGACAGGCAGGAAAGGTTTCCCGCTCTACCACCAACGAGTGGTAACGCGTCGCATGAAAGGGGTTAGGCAACCCACGAAAAAGGTCCTGGTTGTTATGAAAAACAGGAGAAGTTTTTCCGTGCATCAAATGAGGGGCGCGAATGACGCGTCCGCCATAGACATGGCCGATGGCTTGATGACCCAAACAAACGCCGAGCAAAGGTTTCTTTCCGGCAAAAGCTCGAATGATGTCACAAGAAATTCCTGCCTCCACTGGCGAACAAGGGCCAGGAGAAATCATCACGCGATCAGGATTGAGCGCGAGTGCTTGTTCGACCGTGATTTGATCGTTACGAAAAACTTTTTGCTCTACACCCAACTGGCCAAAATATTGGACAAGGTTGTAGGTAAACGAATCGTAATTATCGATAACGAGAAGCACAGGAAACGATTTGCCCGCCTGTGCAAAGTGTCAAGGAGTCGCCGAGGCGTGTGAACAAGTGAGTGCGGGTGAAAGGCGTTTTCATTTCACCGATGACTCGATGATGTCTATCGAATCATTCACGGAAATTGATAAACGTTTTTTTGAAAAATTAGTGGGTGAGAATGATGGTAAATTACGCCGAGTTCGTTCCAACGAATGACTCATAAAACCTCGGTAATTTAAGGTTAAAATGGTGCTACCGATTAATCCCGTGTGACCGTAAAAAATTGTTAAAAAATCGCCCCAAATAACTAACATGGGGTGGATCGACTTCACTGTTAAAAAGGCCTTAAATCGTTAAAAACTATGCCTTTACAGGGGCAAGGCGGTGTGAATAACTATGTGAAGACATGAAACAGCGCACCATCGGCAAAGACGCATCGGTCAAGGGCAAGGCCTTGCACACAGGCCAAGATGTCACCTTGACGATTAAACCCGGGGCACCGAACACGGGTATCGTTTTCCGTCGCACTGATGTTTTTGGAAAACCAGAAATTCGTCCTGTGTCTGAAATGGTCACCGAGTTAGAGCGCAAGACGACGGTTACATCCGACACGATTAAGCTCCATACCATCGAGCACGTTCTTTCCGCGTTAAGTGGCATGTCGATTGATAATGCCATTGTGGAACTTGATGCCTCGGAGCCTCCGATTGTCGATGGATCGGCTCGTCCATTTACTACCTTGATTCATCAAGCTGGTATTGTGGAGCAAGACCCAGTGCGTGAGGTTTTCACTCTTACACAGCCTATCACCATCAATGAGGGCAGTCGTTCGATTATCGCCCTGCCCTTTGATGGTTTGCGCATCACCTGCACCTCAGCCGATGATCGCGGTATTCACACTCAACACTTAACCATTGATGTGGATCCTGAGACCTACGAAGCCCAAATCGCCCCGGCACGTACGTTTACGATTTACGAAGATATCGAAGAACTTTTGAAAAAAGGGCTCATCCAAGGTGGCTCGCTTGATTCAGCCATTATTCTCAAGGGCGATAAAGTGGTAAGCAAAGAGCCCCTGCGATTCAAAGAGGAACTCGTCCGTCATAAAATCCTCGATATCATTGGCGACATCGTGCTCGCTGGGGTTCGCTTAAAAGCACACATCATTGCTGTCCGACCAGGCCACGCGCTTAATTCGCGTTTAGCCGCGGCGATTCGTAAACAGTGGTTGGAATCGAAAGAAAAAAAGACCAAGCCTCAGACTAAGGTTGAAACTCCTACCGCTCCTTTAGGCAATGCCTTGGACATTCGCCAAATTCTCAATGCCCTTCCCCATCGCTATCCTTTCGTGATGGTGGATCGTGTCGTAAAAATGGAAAGCGATTCTCTGGTTGCCATTAAAAATGTCACCATCAACGAACCCTTTTTCCAAGGCCACTTCCCAGGTCAACCGGTGATGCCAGGAGTACTGCAAGTTGAGGCCATGGCACAGGCCGCAGGGCTGATTATGTTAGGCAGAGTCGCCAATGATGAAGCACCTAAAGTCGTCTTCTTTATGAGTGCGGACAAAGTGAAGTTCCGCAAAGCCGTAACCCCGGGAGACACTTTAGAAATTCGCGCCAAACTCACCAAGGTACGTGGTCGTATTGCTGCGGCTGAATGTGAGTGCTTGGTTAACAATGAAACGGTTTCTTCGGCTGAGTTGCTTTTCACTATCGCCGACTCACCCGCACAAAGTTAATTAGCTATGGCTCCTCTCATTCATCCCACCGCCGTTGTGGAGAGCGGTGCTAAACTGGGTAAAGACGTTGCGATTGGCGCCTACGCTTTTATCGGTGCGGATGTTACTCTGGGCGATGGTTGCGTTGTACATCACCATGCTACCGTCGAAGGATTAACCCAATTAGGATCCCAGTGTGAAGTTTATCCCTATGCCTTGATTGGCGGTCGCACCCAAGACCTGAAAGCACGTCCTGGTAAACCCGGTTTACGTATTGGTGCGCGAAATGTTTTTCGCGAGTACGTTAGCGTCCATGCTGGTACGCAAGAAGGTGAATGGACGATACTGGGCGATGACAATGTTCTCCTCGCCTACTCGCACATCGCACACGACTGCACCATCGGAAACCATGTGGTTATTTCCAGCCACTCCGCTGTTGCTGGTCACGTCCAGGTCGGCAATCACGTCAACATTGCGTGGAATGCGGGGGTGCATCAATTCTGTCGTATCGGCGATTATGCGATGCTCGCAGCTTGCTCCAAATGCGTGCAAGATGTACCGCCTTATATGATTGCGGATGGCAATCCCGCTGAAACCAAAATGGTCAATGTGGTAGGAATCACCCGCGCCGGTTTTTCTGCAGAAGAAATAACCGCGGCTAAGACCATGCATCGACTGTTTTATCGCGAAGGACTCAATTCCTCTCAAGCCATAGAAAAAGCACAGGCGTTGATTGAGTCCCAGAATCGGGTTGTGCAAAACTTCGTCGCTTTTGCACAAAGTACCAAACGCGGTTTAGCTTAAATATCCGCTGACAAAAAAGGCCGTCTTGCGACGGCCTTTAGCTTTAAGCAACACGCTCGACGACGAGCGGAGGCATATTGGGGCGCTTAGGTGCCAAGCGGTAAGCATCGCGGAAGTAGGGCAAGGCCAGATCCACTTTCGCTTCATCATTATAATGAATCATGATGAGTGGTTCGCCCTGTTTAACCTGGGTACCGACCTTACGAATTTCAGTTACGCCGACCGAAGGATCCAATGTGCCGTCTTTTTGGGTGGCGAGAATGCGAACACCTTGAGCAATCTTTCCGGCATCGATGGTATGAACATAACCGCGCTTAGGCGCAGGTAATTTGCGAATGAACTTTGCGTGAGGGAATTTCGAGGGATCATCAATCCAATCCGTCTTACCTCCTTGAGCACGAACCATGGCTTTGAATTTCTCCAAGGCTGAACCATCTTTGAGATGCTTCTCGATGGTTTGTTTAGCCGAAAGGGTTGAACCAGCGACGCCAGCCAGGCGCACGACTTCCATGCCCAGTTTAAGAACCAAGTCCTGCAAGTCTTCAGGACCTTCGCCCTTGAGCAAGCGAACCGCTTCAAGGACTTCCAGTCCAGTACCAACGGAATCGCCGAGGGGTTGATTAATGTCCGTAACTAAGGCGACGCATTTACGATTTAAAGAGCGTGCGACACGAGTGATGATACGAGCGAGTTGTTTCGCTTGCTCGAGATCGCGAATAAACGAGCCATTACCCCATTTCACATCGACGACTAAGCCTTCACATCCCTCGGCGAGTTTCTTAGAAAGAATACTGCCGGTGATTAAAGGAAGCGAAGGAACCGTGCCTGTCTTTTGTCGCAAAGAATAGAGCAAGTCATCAGCCGGAGCGACCTCAGAACATTGATCAGCGATGGAACAGCCAACGCGTTCCAGTTGTTG
>RFOO01000054.1 GCA_009926645.1 bacterium
AATGCGGCAGGCATTAAAACGGTTTTCCGCTTGGTCGATACTTGCGCTGCAGAGTTTGAATCGTTCACACCTTATTTCTACTCTTCTTACGGAGATGAATCAGAAGTCCGTCCTTCCGATAAAAAGAAGGTAATGATTCTCGGTGGTGGCCCTAACCGTATCGGTCAGGGGATTGAGTTCGATTATTGCTGTGTTCACGCCTCTTATGCTTTGCGTGCGGCGGGTTATGAAACGGTCATGGTGAATTCAAATCCCGAAACGGTTTCGACTGACTATGATACTTCAGATCGGCTTTATTTTGAGCCTCTGACGCTCGAAGATATTTTAGAAATTTATCGAACCGAAAAATGTATCGGAGCGATTGTTCAATTCGGTGGCCAAACTCCGCTTAATTTAGCGGCCGATTTAGAGGCTAATGGGGTGCATGTGGTTGGCACATCTCCCAGTAGCATTGCCCTCGCTGAGGATCGCCAGCTCTTCAAAGAAATTCTGAACGAATTAAAGATTCGTCAGCCTGTTAACCTTACTGCGTTGTCTCCTGAAGAAGCTTACCGTCACGCGGAAACCATCGGGTTTCCTATTTTGCTCCGTCCTTCCTTTGTTCTTGGTGGTCGTGGCATG
This sequence comes from bacterium, assembly GCA_009926645.1. Classification (GTDB taxonomy): domain Bacteria; phylum Verrucomicrobiota; class Verrucomicrobiia; order Opitutales; family UBA953; genus UBA953. The sequence goes on from RFOO01000054.1 coordinate 622, forward strand.
TTTATTGTCTACGGAATGGACGAATTGAAGTCGGTCGTGCGGGAGGCTTTTGACGTGGCACCAGGTAAACCTGTTTTATTGGATAAGTTCCTTGAGGACGCCATTGAGCTTGATGTGGATGCCATTTCCGACGGTGAAACAACCGTGATTGGTGGTATGCTCGAGCACGTTGAACACGCTGGGGTGCACTCGGGTGACGCGGGTATGGTGCTTCCGCCGCACACCCTCTCGCCGGCTATTATTGATGAGGTTCGTCGCATCACCCATGCTTTGGCTAAGCGACTCAAAGTTGTCGGCTTAATGAACATCCAATTCGCGATTAAGGACAACACCGTGTTTATGCTCGAAGTGAATCCGCGTGCGTCGCGCACCGTGCCTTTTGTTTCTAAGGCGATTGGCGTACCCTTAGCGAAATATGCCTCTCTGTGTATGTTGGGGGCTAAGTTGAAGGATTTAGGTTTCACGCAAGAAATTCGTCCGCCCTATTGGTCGATTAAGGAATCAGTGTTTCCTTTCAGTCGCTTCCCTGGTGCTCCTGTTGCGCTTTCTCCAGAGATGCGTTCTACCGGTGAGGTTATGGGCGTTGATGATGATTTAGGTATGGCCTACGCCAAGGCCCAGATGGCCGCACAACCAGCTTTGCCCACGAAGGGAAATGTTTTCCTCTCCGTTAAAGATCGAGATAAAGAGTTGGCGGTAGCTGTTGCGCGTGAACTCGCCGAACTTGGATTTGTTATTTACTCGACCAGTGGAACCGCCACAGCGATGGAGAATGCGGGAGTTAAAGTAAATAAACTGGGTAAGATTTCCGAAGGGGCTCGTCCTAATGTCCTCGATTTACTTAAAAACGGACAATTACAGATGATTGTGAATACGGCAGCGGGAATGCTTCCGCGTAAGGACGAAAATGTCATGCGAGCGGAGGCCGTTTTGCGTGGCGTTTACATGGCTTCGACCATGAATGCGGCTCGGGCTGCCGTTTTGGGCATTCGCTCACTGAAGTCGCGTTCTTTAACCGTAAATTCTTTGCAAGAACATGCAAAGGTGCTTCCCAAGCGAAGTTAAAAAGGATAAAAGACTATTTCTTATGAAATTACCTATTCTAGGTGCACTGGCTCTGGTGGCTGCTTCCCTTTCTGCTTATGCTGAGGACGCAAAACCAGCCACTTCTCATTCTAATCCCTCTTCCCCTACTGACGTGAAACCACTGACACCTGAACAAGAACAACAGGCCTTCTTCCTACAAGGCTTCATCTTCGCTAATCGTGCCGAATGGGCGACGATTGTCTCCGAGCAAGAATTGAACGATAAAGAGTTAGACTCTCTCCTCGCTGGCATTCGTGCCTCGCTCAAAGGCGAACGTCCTTCTTTTAATCCCGAGGAAATTATTCCTGGAGCACAGAAGTTAATCTCGGAACGTATCGAGGCAAAGGCCAAGCGTACCGCTGCGAAAAATGAAGAGTTTTTTGCAAAGATTGACGCCGATAAATCGTTTACAAAAACGTCTACAGGTTTGCGTTATAAGATTCTGGCACCAGGCGAAGGCGCAAAGCCTACAGATAAGAGCACGGTTAAATGTCTCTACACTGGTAAACTTACCGATGGGAAAGTGTTTGATTCCACGGCCTCGCGTAACAATGAGCCCACCGAGTTCCCTCTGAATGGGGTAATCCCAGCCTGGACGGAAGCTCTGCAGTTGATTGCGAAAGGTGGGAAAATCCAAATTTTTGCTCCTGCGAATCTTGCCTACGGAGAGCAAGGCCAAGGCCCCATTCCTGGGAATTCGGTTTTGGAGTTCGAGGTTGAGTTGGTAGACTTTAAATAATCAACCAGTCGATTTCTTTGCTTAAGCACACCCGCTGGGTGTGCTTTTTTGTATCCAACTCTTTGCCTTGTCGAAGGCTCGACGACGCTTTAAAGGTTCTTCACACATGAAAAACCTCATTTTTCTGAGCGCTTTAACTCTTGTGGGATGTGCTTCCACGATTGAATCGCCAAAGCCGATAGCCGTGTGGGAGGGGACTCCTCCTGGTGAAGTGCTCACCCCTAAGCCTGGTGCCGATCCGCGTGGTTCTTATACTACCTGGGAGGGCAATCAGTATTTGACCGATATTTTTACCCCCGAGTTTATTCCTTGGCCTGCAGCCAAACCCAACTCCCCAATCGTGATTGTTTGCCCAGGGGGTGGGTATAAATTTCTTTCCGAGAAATTAGAGGGAAAAGTCATTGCCCAGAAACTTAATCAAATGGGCTGTGCCGCTGTGGTTTTACACTATCGTGTGCCCCGACGTGACAATGATAAGCCATGGATTCAGCCTTTGCTCGATGCACGTCGTACATTGGAAATCGTCCGTGCTCGTGCCGCCGAGTGGAATGGCAACCCTAAGAATGTGGGAATTTTGGGTTTTTCTGCGGGAGGTAATTTGGCAGCAAGGGTCGCCTATGCACCTGCAGACCCCGAACCTCCCCGTCCCGATTTTGCGGTGATGGTTTACTCAGCCTATTTATTTGATGAGGCAAAAAAACCTGATCAAGTTTTGATGACTGGTCCTGACGGAGTGGTGCCTGCCCCTAAGCCCAAGGTTCCGGTTCCAGCATTTTTTGCGCATAGTAATGATGATAAATTGCCTGCCGAAGCTTCCGCTGCGATGGCTTCAAAACTCAAGTCGATGGGGGGCAGTTCTGAGGTTCATATTTGGGCTGATGGCGGTCACGGCTGGGCGGGAACCGATCGCTGTGATGCTGCTCGTGAATGGATGGGAATTCTCGAAGTATGGATGAAAAATCGCGGTATTTTGCCACGATAAATCAGCGCCAATAAAAAAGGCCGCCATTCAAGGCGGCCTTTTTATTTAATGAAGTATTAGATTTAGAACTTAAAGCGAAGGCCAGCGATACTTTCCCAGCTTTCGATATTATTCTTAATTGTGCCGTCCGAATTTTTTACATCGATGAGATGATTATTTCGAGCGGTCAAGGTGAAGTCCATGCTCTTGCTGATATTAAAACGTACACCAGCGAATCCAGACAAACTCATCGCTGAATTAGAGGTCGTTGTGGTCAGGCCATTTTTATTGGAGAGCCAAGCATAGCCAATGCCTGCACCAATAAAGGGGCTGATGCCACCACGTGGATTAACATCGTAAGATAAATCGAGAGACGTGGTGAAAACGCCAATCTTAGTAGCAGGTTGGCTTAAACCAGACCCTTCGTTGGTGGCTAATGAGCGATTATTTAAATTAACCCCAATGTTTACTTTTTGATCCTTGGAAATACTTGTGGCCCAGGTGATACCCACGAGGCTTGTATTGTTATAACCTACTCCAGTATCTGCGTTGCTACCGCCAGGATTACTTTGTCCGAGTTGAAATTCGAGGGTGTAGGCCTGAGCAGCTGCAGCCACCAACGGGAGAACTGCGAGAGTACGTAGGTGTTTCATAGGAAGCCCCAAGATTGCTTTCGGTTTTAAGACTGTAAAGAAAGAAGGGGAGGGTTGACTTGGGTTTTCTTACTTGGACCCCACGATTTCCACGCTGATTACCTCGATTCTCTCAGTAGGTGACGACCTTTCGGGGCCAACACAGGGTACGGATGCAATCTTATCTAGTACCTTCTCCCCGTCTACGAGTTTACCGAAGGCCGTATACTGGTTGTTGAGAAAAGAGGCATCGCCATGGCAAATGAAGAACTGACTGCCCGCACTGTCTACATTCTGAGAGCGTGCCATTGAAATCACGCCCTTAGTGTGTGAGCGGTTGTTGAACTCGGCTTTGATTTGGTAGCCAGGGCCGCCTGTACCAGGCATTCCTTTGGCGCCTTTCTTGGAGTTGGGGCAACCGCCCTGAATCATGAAGCCTTTGATGATGCGATGGAAGGCAGTTCCGTTGTAAAAGTTTTCCCGGGCTAGCTTCAAGAAATTGTCGACGGTGCGCGGCGCAACCTCAGGCCAAAATTCAATGGTCATATCACCGGCGGTGGTGTGAATGATGGCACGTGGAGCATTGTTAGAGGTGGGTTCAGTCATGGTGTTTGCAGAAAGGGATGCTGTGTTAAGTGACAAGACACCCAAAGCCAGTAGGCAAAGTATCTTCATGCTTTTTCACACCATAATTAGATTGGCCTCGCAATCTTAAACCTCTCGCTTGCCTCGAGTCGACTTCGAGGTAACTTGAATTTCTCGTTGTTATGCAAATTTTTATAAACGATCAAACCCAAGAAGTTTCTGCCCGCACGTTGGCGGAATTACTCGAGGGTCTGGGCGTAGCTCATGAGGCTGCCATCGCCGCTGCGGTGAATGGGCAAGTTGTTCCACGTAGTCAATGGGCGCAACATTCCCTGCAGGAAGGAGCGCAAGTTTTAGTAATCCGCGCAGCCCAAGGGGGCTGATTTTATGCTGAAATTTATTAAGGAATTATTTGTTTCCGAGCCCGAGATTCCTGCTTCAGAAAGGCTGGTATTATTTACACCGAGCCGAACAAGCTGGAGTGTGAAGCAGGCCAATCAATTATTTGATGCTGGCTTAGCCCGGCTACACGTTCAGCCAGTGCGCGACTGGGATCGAAGCCAGTACGAAAAATTTCTCAAAAAAATCCCCTCTGTTTTCTGGCCGCGGATTGTTTTAGAAGAGCATCCAGATTTAGTTTTATCTTATGGATTAGGCGGATTTCAACTTTATCAAGGCGATCGAGTTCCCTCCCGTTGGCCTAAAACGATGCCACTCAGCTGTAAATGTCACTCGTATGAGGAGATGCAATCGGCGCCTAAATCTTGCCGTTATCTTTTTTTGAGTCCCCTCTATCCCTCGATTTCGAAAAAAGATTATGTTCCGCAACGCACTCCGCGCGAATTTCAGGTAATCGTTGAACGCTGGCGAGCCCAAGGTGGATGTCCGGTCTATGCTCTGGGTGGAGTAACGCCCAAGAACGCAGCCCAAGCTCGGGAACTTGGTTTTGATGGCGTTGCCTTCATTGGTTCGGTTTGGGAGCAACCAAATCCCGTACGTTCTTTTTTGGAAATTGAACATGCCTGGGCTGGTCGTTCACCACGTAAATTAAAGCGCAAGTATTCTTAACGTGCGGGCTCGTTTACAGTTTCTGACACTCGATCAGTCTCCCTATTCCCATGCTGAGCAAGCGCGCTTTGCCTTAGAAGGTGGAGTGAGGTGGATTCAGTTGCGCACGAAAAATTTATCCGAAAAAGACTGGATTAAAACGGCCATTGAAGTGGGGAATCTCTGTCGAGATTTTGGGGCAACTTTTATTGTCAATGATTCACCTCGCGTGGCTTTGGTGGCGGAAGCCGACGGGGTTCATCTCGGACCGAAGGACGCGTCGCCTCAATCCGCTCGGGCGCTTTTGGGTGAGTTTGCTATTGTGGGAGTAACTTTGAATACCCTTGATCACCTGTCCATTTTGTCGACCGCACGGATTGATTATGCTGGTGTGGGTCCAGTTCGTTATACCACCAGCAAAGAGCCATTAGCTCCCGTTCATTCAGAGAAATCTTTGCAGGAATTAATCCAAGGAGCGCAGTCCGTTCCTTGTTATGCGATTGGTGGAGTCAGGGCTGAAGATTGGAAAAATCTACAACGATTAGGAGCACATGGCTTCGCGGTAAGCAGTGCGATTGCCTTATCGCCCGACCCATTAAAATCAGCGAGGGACTTGGTTTACTTGGTTTCAGCCTAGTCTTTTTTCGCGAGGGCTGGACAAATCGAGAGAGACTCGGATTGTAAAGGTAGGTTATGTCCTCTTTTCGTATTGCTGATCGCACCTTTCAATCGCGCTTACTCACGGGCACGGGCAAGTACGCTTCAGCGAATCAATTGCGTGCGGTGTTGGAAGCTTGTGGCGCTGAAATTGTTACTGTGGCGATTAAGCGAGTTCGTTTAGGCGTAAAGGATGATGGGATTCTTTCGGCACTTGATGCACGTAAGCATTTGATTCTTCCTAATACTTCAGGGGTGCGTACGGCGAAGGAAGCGATTTTTGCGGCTGAATTAGCTCGCGAAGCCTTGGGTACATCTTGGTTGAAGTTGGAGATTCATCCGGACCCAAAGTATTTAATGCCAGATCCAGTCGAAACGCTGGAGGCTTGTCGCGAGTTGGTAAAAAAGGGTTT
>RFOO01000055.1 GCA_009926645.1 bacterium
CGGGCGCGTTGTAAGTTGACCATCGGTATGGCCTGATGCTTTCGCGCCGCTCGGATGAGGGCTAAAACGAATTCTTCAGGAACTTCGGCGGCATCAATTAAAACTTTCTCTCCTTTTTTCAGACTGGTGGAGAAGCCACAGAGTACCTCGGCGAGTTGTGCGTAGCGTGAATCCATGCATCACACTTGCCCGCCCTTGGTATCTTTCCAAGCGCGAAAGGTACGCTTGCGAGTTTCTTGAGTCTACTCAAGGTAGACCTATGTCCTCCGATAATCCAACTCAGCGTGCCAAGATCCTTACCGATGAGGCAGCTTTTGATTTTGCCCTTGGGGATGAACGATCTGCTCTTTTGAAACTCGAGGAAGCGGTGAAATTGAATCCAGCGGCATTTGAGTCTTGGCTGGCCAAAGCCGAGGTGCACTTTGCCTTGCGCGAACTCGACCAAGCCCTTGCCGCAGGAGAAACCGCTTTATCACTTCAGCCCAAAGATATCCATATACACACTTCATTGTCGCGTATTTGGATGGAGCGAGGCGACAAAGCCAAAGCCGAGCATCATGGTGCCCAGGCCCGTATTCTAGGCTGGGGAGACCAACTGAAATCTCCTGAGGGTAAACAGCCGGGAGAACTCGCCTAGTTCTGTGACAGCTCCACAAACCTGTGGGACAGGCTGTCACGTCCAACGGGGGGCTGTTTCGTCCTTATTCTTAGGGTAAACCCTAGGATAACGAATAAAAACCCCGTAAACGATTGCTAAACCCCCGTAAAACCGTTTTGGCATTTGTTCTGCAAGTCGCTTTTTGCCCTTACGGGCACTCTTTCTACCTACATACCTATGGCTAAAAACACTAAACAAACCGTTAAGCCCCTCGCCGATCGCGTTCTCGTAGAGCGCATCGAGGAAGGCGAAGAAATCAAGGGCGGCATTATCATCCCTGATTCCGCCAAGGAAAAGCCCCAAGAGGCTAAAGTCATCGCTCTCGGCACCGGAGCGGTTGATAAGGATGGTAAGAAAATTCCTTTCTCCGTGAAAGTCGGAGATAAGGTCCTCATCGGCAAATACGCTGGGACGGAAGTGAAATTGAACGATGAAATTTACTTACTTCTTCGCGAAGAAGAAATCCTCGCTGTTGTCGAATAACTAAAATTCAACCTCTCCACTTACTACTATGTCAAAAAAACAAATCCTGTTTGATGAAGCCGCTCGCCGCAAAGTGCTGAACGGTGTTTCAACTCTCGCCCGTGCGGTGAAAGTTACCCTCGGTCCTAAAGGCCGTAATGTGATGATTGATAAAAAGTTTGGTGCTCCCAAGGTCACCAAAGACGGCGTCACCGTAGCGAAGGAAATCGAATTGAGCGATCCCTTTGAAAACATGGGCGCACAAATGGTTCGTGAAATCGCCTCCAAGACCGCTGATAAAGCAGGTGATGGTACGACGACCGCAACGGTTCTCGGCGAAGCGATTTATAAAGAAGGTCTACGCTTCGTGGCCGCCGGAGCTAACCCTATCTTCGTCAAGCGTGGTATCGACAAAGCGACCGAAGCCGTAGTCAAGGAACTCGCCAATATTTCAAAGAAGATCAAGACCCGCGAAGAAATTAAACAAGTCGCCACCGTCTCAGCTAACTGGGATGCCTCCATCGGTGATATCATCGCCGAGGCGATGGATCGCGTGGGTAAAGATGGAACCATCACGGTTGAAGAAGCCAAGACCATCGAAACCACCCTCGATGTGGTTGAAGGTATGCAGTTCGATAAGGGATACCTTTCTCCTTATTTCGCTACCAATGCCGAGACACTCGAAGCGATTATTGAAGATGCCTACATTCTGCTCTACGAGAAAAAGGTGAGCGCGATGAAGGACTTGTTACCACTCCTTCAAGAAGTGGCCAAGACAGGTAAGCCTCTCTTAATCATCTCCGAAGAAGTCGAAGGTGAAGCCCTCGCGACTCTCGTGGTCAACCGTCTCCGTGGCACCATCAACGTCTGTGCGGTTAAAGCCCCTGGATTTGGTGATCGCCGTAAAGCGATGATGGAAGATATCGCCGTTCTCACTGGCGGACGATTCATCACCGAAGATCTCGGTATTAAATTAGAATCGGTTAAACTCGCTGACCTCGGTCGCGCCAAGCGCGTTGTGGTGGACAAGGAAAACACCACCATCGTTCAAGGTGCTGGTAAGTCGGCTGACATCCAAGGCCGCGTGAAGCTTATCCGTCGTCAAATCGAAGAAACCACTTCCGATTACGATAAGGAAAAACTCCAAGAACGCTTAGCGAAATTGGCTGGCGGTGTGGCCGTAATCCATGTCGGTGCTGCTACCGAAGCTGAGTTGAAGGAAAAGAAAGACCGTGTGGATGATGCTTTGCATGCTACACGTGCTGCGGTTGAAGAGGGTATCGTCCCCGGTGGCGGTGTTGCCTTGCTCCGTACGGTGAAAGCCATTGATTCCGTTATCAACAGTCTCGCGGGCGATGAAAAGATTGGTGCACAAATCGTGCGCAAATCGATTGAAGAGCCTCTTCGTACTCTCTGTGCTAACGCCGGCGTCGAAGGTTCACACATCGTACAAGAAGTCTTGCTCAAACATAAGGGTGCCCATGGTTACAACGTTGCTACCGCTGAATACGAAGACCTCGTGGCAGGTGGAGTCGTTGACCCAACTAAGGTAACCCGTATGGCCATCATCAATGCCTCGTCGGTTGCAGGTCTCTTGCTTACCACGGAGTGCATCATCACCGATCTGCCTGAGGAATCAAAGCCTGCGGCTGGCGGTGATCATATGGACCACTGAGATTCCTCTAAAGTCTCATGAACACGGCGCCCGATGGGCGCCGTTTCTTTTTGGTGCGAACGATATGGGATTGCCTCAGTCTTTTTTCAAATTACCCCTTTAAGTCTATGGCATCCGTCAAACTACAAAAAGAAACTCCCACCTGGATGAAGTTGTCGATTACCTCCTGTATCACGGTGCTAATCTTTTTAGCACTCTATTTCGGCATCCCAGGTACGGGATTTAATGGCGTTCAGTCGGGTGTCTATTTCGACATGGAATCAGGCGTCGAAGATGCTTACTTCATGGATAACAAAATTAAGTGTACCTCGGAAGAAGCCGAATCTGTCGTCCGTGCCGCTCTCTCTACTTTGCGCAAAGATTATCCCACTGACCGAGTATCGGTGAAAATTGAAAATTACTCATCGGGCTACCGTTACCAAGTCCGCTTTGTTACATACTACGCCCAAAGGTTTTCTTTATTTGGCGAAGGCCCTATTTTCCAACGGGGGATTCAGGTCGGTAATCCTCAGTTAGATGCACAGGTTAAAAAACTCGACGACGAGATCGAAAAAACGATTCGCGATTCTTTGGAGTACTATTTCCGCTCCAAAGGTGCTAAATAAAACCTTAAGAACCCCAGTTAAACTGGGGTTCTTTGTTAAAGTGGGGTGAATGAGGGGACTTGAACCCCCGACCCTCGGTACCACAAACCGATGCTCTAACCAACTGAGCTACATCCACCATAAATCCCGATAGGGAAGGGTATAAATGCAGTTAAAAGCCCATCGTCTGTCAATCTCTGAGCCACACGTTTCTCTATCCTTGCCCTCAGCCTATAAGTTTCTGTCGTTTGTTCTTCCCCTTTTACCTCCTCTGACCCTTATCTACATCATCCATGCCCAACTTTAGCGAAATCGGACTTCCTGAGCCAGTTTTACGCTCGCTCGCTGAAGCGGGCTACGTGAACCCCACACCAATCCAAGAAAAAGCGATTCCTGTAATTCTTTCGGGTCGCGATTTAATCGGCGCCGCCCAGACGGGCACCGGTAAGACGGCGGCTTTCGCTCTTCCTGCCCTGGCTCGTCTCGGTCCTGCCGCAGGCAAACCTCGTTGCCTCGTTCTCGTGCCCACACGTGAACTCGCCGTACAGGTGGATGAGAATTTCCAAAAGTACGGAAAATACCTGGGCACGAAAACGGCATTGCTCTACGGAGGAGTCGGTTACGGTAATCAAACCAAGGCACTGCAAGACGGAGTCGATGTCGTGATTGCCACTCCTGGTCGATTGCTCGATTTGCATGAGCAGAGAATTTTAGACTTACAGTCTATCCAAATCACGATTCTCGATGAAGTGGACCGTATGCTCGACATGGGTTTCATCGAAGATGTTAGCCGCATCATTCGTTTATGTCCCAAGGAAAGGCAGACGCTTTTATTCTCCGCCACGGTGGATGAAAGAATCGGTAAAATCGCCAACTGGGCTTTGCGTGACCCGATTACGGTCGATGTGCGAACAGGAAAAACCGCCGCGGAAACGGTGGACCACGCTATTTTCCCCGTCGATGTCTTTCAGAAGTACGATCTGTTGCTCGAACTCCTGCGTCGTAGCGATTATAAATCAGTCATCGTCTTTACTCGGACCAAACGGGATGCGGATCGCATAGCAGAATGGATTGAGGGACATGGTACACCGGTTGCGACTCTGCATGCCGATCGCTCGCAATCCGAGCGCACCCAAGCCTTACAAGGTTTTAAACAAGGCAAGTATTCTATCTTGGTTGCGACAGACATCGCCTCGCGTGGTTTAGATATTTCGGGTGTTACGCATGTCATTAACTATAATGTCCCCGAACATCCTGAGGACTACGTTCACCGCATTGGCAGAACAGGTCGTGCGGCTACCGAAGGAGAGGCATTTACACTTTTCTCGCCCGATGAATTGCATCACCTACAACAAATCGAGCAGCTTCTGGGTCGTCCTATCGAACGAAGAAAATGCGAAGGGTTCCGTTATTTCTCCGAACCTAACTTAACGCTCGGTGGTGCAAAAACATCAGCGCCTCGAAAAAGAAATCGATAATTCTATGGAGTGGAAACCGAGCGAAGTACCGATGCGTCGAGCTTTGGAGCTCGCCCGCAAAGCCTGGGGAGAAACTCACCCCAACCCGATGGTTGGCGCGGTAATCACCGAGGGCGATGTCATCGTTGCCGAGGGGTTTCACGCCAAAGCCGGCGAACCCCATGCCGAAGTTCAAGCTCTGAGAGCTCTCGGACGTCCGCCAAAACCTAACGCCGTTCTTTACGTTACTCTTGAGCCTTGCTCCACCCATGGGCGAACACCGCCTTGCGTGGATGCGATTGTCGCCTCAGGAATCAAAACCGTCGTCGTTGGGGCAGAAGACCCCAATCCGCTTCATGCCGGGAAGGGGTTAACGCACTTACGCAATCACGGCATCAAGGTTTTCAGCGGTGTATTGGCCGATGCTTGTACCGACTTAAACCTGATTTTTAATCACTGGATCAAAACTCAACGTCCGTTTGTTGCCGTTAAAGTTGCTTCCACTTTAGATGGTAGGTTAGTCGCGATGGAAGGAGCGGGACCTTATATCACGGGTGAGTTGGCGCGTGCCGATGTACAAAACTGGCGGAAACTTTTTCCTGCCATCGCCGTTAGTGTAGACACACTTCTTAAGGATAATCCACGACTGACCGCACGCCTGCCAGGTAATGAATCATGCCCAATCCGTTTCGTTCTCGATCGCCACTTTCGTTCGGCTGGCAAGAAGGGCCTAAACTTATTCCAAGATGTTTATCGCGATCGCACGATTGTGGTTGGATTGAAGAGTTCAGCGAAATCCGCTGACCTTCACTGGTATGAAGCTGAAGGAATCAAAGTCTGGTGTCTTGAGGGTACTGCGGATGAATTCCTTTTTCACTGGCTCGATACCTGCGCCGCACAGTCGATTGTCGGCGTTTATGTCGAAGCTGGTCCCCGTCTTGCTTCCGTTTTTCTAAATCATCACTGTGCGGATTACTTCTTTGCTTACTATTCGCCGATGATTTCAGGGAATCCAAATTCTCCTGCATGGACCGAGGGAAGTCTGCCACAACTCTCCATGGGGCGAACACAGGCATTTGGTCAGGATGTACTTTTTCGGGGATTCTTGGCTCAATAAAAGACCTATGTTACAGTTTTTAGGCTAGGGTGGAAGGCCCCCTTTAACTGCCTTTTAAAGCCCTTATTGGCTCTCAATTCGACCTACTCGGCCGAAGGGCAGCCCCGCTTGCCCTTTTTGGCTCGACTTTTCAAGAAAAACTTTCATCAACGGCAGTCCGTTCCCCTGATTTTCAGGTTTCCCCACCTAAACACTTTAACCCGAAACACTTATGGCAGAAAAAACATTAGCCTCTCTCCGCAAAGAAAAGCCCTCATTCACGGCCTTAATTGAAAAAAAGCGGGATGGCGGGGAGTTTACCGACGTCGAGATTCGTCAAATCGTTGATGCAATCATGGATGCGGAAATGCCTGAAGCGCAACAAGCGGCTTTGGCTATGGCCATTTTCTTCCGACAAATGTCAGCGCAAGAGACTGCCATGTTGGCGGAAGAGCTTCGTCTCTCTGGTGAAGTGATTGACTTGGATCGTTTAACTCAACCCAAGATTGCGAAAGTTTCCACGGGTGGAGTCGGCGATAAAACTTCGATGGTCTTAGGACCTCTCGGTGCCGCGGCGGGCGTCATCATGCCTGGCATGAATGGTAAAGACGAAGAGTTCTGCATTTCTACCGTAGAAAAGTTAACCGCTATCGCAGGCTTCAAAGGTAAGCTTTCGCTCGACCAATATCGTCAACAACTCGAACGCGTCGGCTGTGCCATCGCTGATCAATGCTCCG
>RFOO01000056.1 GCA_009926645.1 bacterium
CCAAAGCAGCTCCCAGAGGAGCATTGGGGCTCGTTAAAAAGAAAATCGAGGCACCCGAATCAACCACTGCCTTAACCTCAAAAGAACCATCCAACCCGACAGGCACTTTCACCACGGGCGCACCTTGTGCTGCCGCCAACACTGGATAAAGCGAATAACTTGGCTCTAACATACCCACAGGTCGCTGCGGACCAGCATAGGCACGAATCAAAAGATTCAACAGGTCGTCTGAACCATTTCCAGCGACGATATTCGCAGCTGGAAAATCGTGTAATCGCCCGGCCGCTTCACGCAGTGGCGTCGCATCGGGTGAGGGATAGAGACGCAAAACGGAAGCCTCCGCACTCAATAAACCGCGAATGGCTTCAGCAACTTTTGGGCTGGGTGCATAAGGATTTTCATTGGTATTTAACTTAATCCAACCCCCACCCTGCGGCTGCTCCCCTGGCTTATAGGCATGCAAAGCTGCAATGTGTGAATTAGGTTTAGGCACCGATGAAGTCATTAGTGGTAATTGAGTTTACTCAACTTAAAGTCACTCAAGATTTTTTTGATTATAACACCTTCTGTCTGCGATTGTACCCGCACAACCAAATCTTTGAGTTCAGCCAGAGTGGAGTGACGTAAAACGTAGCGCACCTCAGGAATAGCCGTCGGAGTCATACTCAACTCGTGCGCTCCTAATCCAATCAACAAAGGCGCCCAATGGGGATCACCCGCTAACTCTCCACACACCGCGGCAGCAATCCCCTGGTTTTGCGCTGCACGGAAAATGGCTTCTAAGGTAGAGATGACGGCGGGATTAGCCGGGTCGTATAATTTAGCAATTCGCTGATTCCCCCGATCGACTGCCAAGAGATACTGCACGAGATCATTGGTGCCGACACTAAAAAAGTCCAACTCACGGGCAAGGTGATTAGCCAATAAAGCAGCGGAAGGAATTTCAATCATCGCACCCAAACGAGGCATGGTGGAGTGAATCACGCCTTCATCAACCAGCTCTTTCAATGTTGCTTGAAAGAATTGTTTAGCCTGACGCAACTCATCGAGGCTTGAAATCATAGGGAACATCACGGCGACCGACCCATGCACCGCCGCCCGTAAAATAGCCCGTAATTGCGAACGAAAAATATCGGGGCGGTCGAGACACAGTCGAATAGCTCGATATCCCATAAAGGGATTAGCCTCGTCGGTTAAATCTCCGAGTCGCTTATCGCCTCCTAAATCGAGGGTGCGAAAAGTAACCGTCTTGCCCTGCGCTCGTCGGACGACCTCAGCATACTCAGTATACTGCTCCTCCTCGGAAGGCCAATCATCCAATCGTAAAAATAAATTCTCTGTGCGATAAAGCCCGACACCATGCGCATGATACTCTTGAGCTCCCAACATATCTTCGGGACCACCAATGTTTGCTTGGATAGCAAAGGCGTGACCATCGCGCGTACAATCGGGTAAATTAATCTCCTGCATCACTCGATCGCGCTGAGTCCGAATGGCGATTTCTTTACCACGATAATTTTCAATAGTCGCAGAAGTCGGATTCACAATGACGAGACCAGCCTGACCATCGACCAAAACCGTATCGCCCTCCTCAATCGCCGCCAAAAGTCCCTTCACTCCCACAACCGCAGGGATATTTAAAGCCCGTGCCATAATCGCCGAGTGACCCGTTTGACCACCTTCCTCGGTCGCAAAAGCCAACACACCATCGGTCGGCAAAGTGGCGGTCTCAGAGGGAGTTAAATCTTTCGCAACTACAACCTGTTGCAGAGCAGATTGCACTTTGTGCTCAGGACGTGCCCCCAATAAATGATTCATCACCCGCCCAGTCACATCACGAATGTCAGAAGCTCGCTCGCGCAAGAAATCGTCTTCCATTCGCTCAAAGATATCGATGTAGCGCTGAGCAACTTCTTGGAAACAATGTTCAACGTTTAGTTCAGTCTGCCGAACCTCTTTACTCACGTCATCAATCAAAGCCACGTCCTCTAAGACTAAAAGATGTGCATCAAAAATAGCGGCCTCATTTTCCCCTAAACGACTGGCCACCTCGTTGCGCAACTTAGCAATCTCTAATCGAGTCGACGATAGTGCACTTTCAAAGCGGCGAATCTCCGCCTCGACATCCGAGATCTTTTCACAAGCGATAATCGCTTTACCCTGAAAAAGTAGATAGGCAGGACCACGGCTGACGCCTGGTGCGGCGGCGATGCCTTGAAGTCTTACCTCCGGCCTGGAATTTTCGGCCTGCATAAAAATGTCAGATGACCACCCTTGGTGGCCAAGGCAAGGCGGATTAGAAGTTTGCGTCGTTCAATGACGCATTCTTATCCCGATTGGCCTTAGGGGTTGAGCCAGATTCGGGTGAGATAGCCGTTTCGCTGGGCGACTCCATCGCGGAAAACTCTGACTTAACCTCCACCGGAGCAAAGTCTTCGGGAGTGGGCTCAGCATACTCTGTCGCACCCTCTTGCACATAGAGCATGAGGCCATTGTATTCAGCTGGTAACGACAGACGGGCTTGAACAAAAACAACCGCCAACAAACAAAGATAAGCTGCCATACGGCTCATCCGTCCGGCAAACAGTCTTAACCATGAAATCACTGGGCCAGTTTGCTTTTCTGTCCGCTGGGAAAGAAAACGGACCTGCAAACGGTGAAGTAGGAGTTGACGGCGAAAGAGACGTCGCAAAGCCGGAGACTGATTCATTATCTCACGCAAACGACGGACTTCCTCAGGTCGAGCGGTGCCATCGAGGTAATTGGCCACTAATGACTGAAATTCTTGTAAATTCATTGAATAAACTCCTCCCCCATCATCTCGCGCAAGGCCTCACGCGCCCGATTAATCCGGCTTTTTACCGTACCAATCGACAAACCTAACTCTTCAGCAATATCCTCATAAGCCATGTTTTGCACATTCCGCATGGTCAAAATAAGGGCATGCTCAGGCTTCAAACGCTCCATACATTCAGCCACTTTTCTCACAAATTCATTCTGCTGTGCTTCAGATTCAGGCCCAGAAGATCCATCGGAAAGCAACTCATGCATGGTCATACCTGGCTCTTCACCCAAATCGGCATCCAATGAAAGGGATTCGTCTCGTTTGCGGCGACGCCAATACCAATAGCGATTTCTCGCTAAATTAAGTCCAATTTGATGAATCCAAGTGGAAAAGGAGGCTGTTCCACGAAAAGAGGATAAAACCCGATGGGCTCGGATAAAGGTATCTTGAGTGATCTCCTCCGCATCCTGGCGATTCCGTAGAAGTGAAAAAACTTTAGCAAAAATCCGCCCCTGATAGCGAACCACCAACTCGTTAAAGGCCCCAACATCCCCATTGCGGGCACGGTTGAGAGCAGACTGGTCGGCTTCGTTTTCCATGAAAGGTTTTTCCGAGTATCGGAAGAAACGACTATGGTGGTGACATCTGTAAAGATTTCAACAGTAGTTTAACTCTTCCGCATTCAGACCTGAACCATGTTCATCTCGACGAAAAAAAAGCCGTTAGTTCAGTGGATTGACTGCTTAAATGGGACAAAAGGCGCGGTAACCTCTCTCCCCCTCACCCTCCCCATCGGAAGTCATAAACCCCTCGTCACTGTAACGGGGTCCGCCAAAAAACTCGCCCTCGAACCAAACCGCGATGCCTACATTCTCTTAAACGGATCGCCCCTCACTTCAGCCCAAGTCATTTCGGAGTCCTCAACTCTCCAGTTGGAAAACGTACTCTACGTCATTTCTCCCAGCGAAGAAGAAGTTTTTAAAAACGTAAAAACCGAAGTCTGGACACTTTTCGATAGTCAATCCGGCGAACTACTCGGTGAATTCGATCCGAAAAAATTAATGGATGCAGCCATTCAATTAGGACGCGCACCCGAAACTCTCGCCACAACCCCTCAAGGCCTCGATATCGGATTTAAACTTAACCACATCGCCTCGCTTCTTTCGAACCCCACAACGACGCCTTCCAAAACTCAAACTCCAACACCTTTAGCCGAAGAACAAAATAAAGGTGAACATGTTTGCCCAGTTTGTTGGACGCGCTTTGACGCAGGCGATGCCCTCAGTATCGCCGTCCACGAAAATCTCCGCGGAGATCCTGTACTCGGACCCGATGCACGTTTGCGCTTTCACCCAACACGATTCAACGACCAAGGTCTCGCACTCGACCCCATGGGACTGGCTTGCACGGACATTGCCTGCCCTCACTGCCGCCGCCAATTACCTCCAGGCTACCTCGATATGCCCCACCAAATCATCTCCGTCGTGGGTGCACCAAGTGCCGGAAAATCCTATTACCTCGCCGTTTTAACACGCATCCTACAAGACCGTTTACCCGAGGATTTTGGTCTGGCATTCAAAGATGGCGACCCCAGCGGAAACATCCTGCTTAACCAGATGCGCAATACGCTCTTCTCGGCATCCACTCCCGAAGACGCCCTCCTCGGAAAAACAGCCCTCGAAGGCGCAACCTACGAAAAACTTCCTCGTCTTGGTCGTTTAGTCTCTCTCCCCCGTCCCTTCATTTACACCATCAGTAGACCAGGAAATAAACGCCAAGAGACTTCGCTGATTCTCTATGACAACGCAGGTGAACACTTTGAGCCTGGCATCGATATTCACGACTCCCCAGGTGCAATGCATGTCGCTTCTTCAGCGGGTCTAATCTTCCTTTTCGACCCCACCGCCAACGCACGCTTCAAAGCCAAACTTATCGGAGTCGATGACCCGCAACTTTCAATTAAAGGACGCGTCGACCAACAAGATACGATTCTCGCAGAAATGGAGGCCCGCATCAAACGCGTCCTGGGTATCAGCCAAAACCAACGCATCGCCACACCCCTAGCTTTTGTCGTCGGAAAGTCCGACACTTGGCAATTCCTTCTCCCCTCACCACTCGAGCCGATTTTAGTAGATGGAAAAATCGATCAAGCCGCCATCGATCGCAATTCACAACGTGTCCGACAAGTGCTTGTCTCGCTTTGCCCAGGTCTCGTGGCAACCGCTGAATCATTAGCCGAACAGATTCGTTATTTTGCAGCGAGCTCCTTCGGTCACCAACCCATGATGATTACCTCAGGGCCTAACACTGGACGAATTGCCCCTAACCCACAAAAACTCTCCCCCAGTAATGTGGAAAGTCCAGTCTACTGGCTACTCCACCAATCCTGTCCTGAACTGATTCCAGCGAGGTCCTAATCATGCCGCTACAGCTTATTTTCACTTCTGCCCCACGAGGACTCACTCCAGGTCGCTCTGGATTTTGCACCGTGGCCCGTCATCAATCGATTCCTGAAAGACTTACCCAAATTCTCGAATCCATCGGCACACCTCACGAATCCAACGAAGGCGTAACCTTCACTTATCGTATCATCGAAAGCGGCGGACAGTCTTGGTTCGTCCTTTCGCGTTTTGTCGCTCGCGGTTTAGATTATTCGCAACGCAATAATCGCCTCGCCCACCATCTCGTCTTTTCCGCCGATGAAATCTCTGTACTTACGGCACCCGCCGCCATCGCTCTTCGATGGAAGGGCTGGGTGGATGAATGGAAAGAGGGTCCAACTTGGTTAACCGATGCAGACGAAACTCTTCATTTAGAAAATCACCCCCCTCTCACTCCCGCATCAGGATGGAGAGACTTTGCAGGATCAGGTGCTAAAGCAGCATGGCTGGTAGGCCCTGCTGGCGCTAACTCACTGGCACTACGCAACCCTCCCGAAGACGCACGCTTACTTCGTTTGCTTGCCGAATCAGCCGCCCTCTTGGGTCGAGGTTCGTGGCACGCAACTTTCACAACCAACGCATGCGTCACAGGCGCAGAAGGATTTCACTGGGCGGTCGGAACGGTCCCAGGTCGAACTGAGATCGATTTCAATCAAGCTAAACTCATTGCCCCACCCACAGGGGATCTTGCTCGCCAAGCTGCCACTGGAGTCGGTGCAACCCCACTCGCCTTCTCCGCACCGATTGAAGCATCAACTGCACCCACCTCTAACTCTTTCAACGCCACTCTATCACGTACCGTCCTTATCGTTATCGTCTCTCTCATCATAGGTCTAGCCGTCGGACTCTTTCTCATCTTCCAAAAATCCGACTCTACTCCTGCGACCGTGGTCATTGAAACACCACCCACTCCCTCCATCGACACAACCAAATCCGATGAACTTTATCGAGCCAACATTGCCATTAAGAATATCGCCAGTCTGTTAGAAAGTGATGACTACGTTGGCGCCGCCAAACTATGGCTCGAAACCAGTCAACTTTCTCCGACCTTCGCACAACGGTACCAAGAACAGTACCTCACACGGCTCCAATCCAACTATGTGCCTAAAGTAATCCTCCAACTCCGGGCGAAGATCGAAAACCCGCAAGTTTTCAAAAAAACCACGATTGCACCCTCGCTCCAACTCGAAGCCCAAGAAGCTATTCAAACCGGAGAAAGCCTCCAAGTTCAATCCCACCCCGATTGGCCAAAACTTTTAGAAATCCAGCAACGCATCGAACTCATTGCTCGGTGTGACATCCGCCCAATGATTCTTATCTCAGGACAATGGTCCACCGCAGATGTTGGACCCAATGCACCCTCGACCGCAGAGTTCAAACTCTCTGCCAATGCCGCTGAAAAGATTAATAAA
>RFOO01000057.1 GCA_009926645.1 bacterium
GTGCCACGAGAAAAAATTTTATCGTTTGGTTTTCCAGTGAGTGAACGTTTGCAGGCTCGTTCCTCGGCCAAGCCTGAAGGACGTCCGCGGGTTTTGTTGATGCTAAATCCAGGACGTAAAGATGCCGTTGCTGTAGCTCGGGCTCTGGCTGAACTGGAGCTCGACTTAACCATCACCGTTGGGAAGGACGCTGATTTTAAGGAGGCGGTTGAAAAAGTGGTAGCAGGGCGAGCCGAGGTCTTGGGTTGGACGGATCGCATTCCGGAACTGATGTTAACTAGTCACTTGGTTATCTCTAAAGCCGGGGGAGCGACTACGCATGAATGCGTCGCGGCTGGGGTACCGATGATTATTTCGCAAGTGATTCCTGGGCAAGAAGCCGGCAATGCTCGTTTGATTGTGGATCATCAGGCGGGTTGCTTAGGTTTGACTCCGCAAGCGATGAAGGAAGCGGTCGCACAGGCGTTTGCCGATGACTATCAAGTGTGGAAAAAATGGAAGGCAAATTGCGAAGCGTTAGGAGATGCACAAGGAGCCCAACGCGTGGCGGAAAAAGTTATCGCTTTAGTTTCGGCTAGTTAGCTTCCCAGGCTTGCTTAGTTTGATGAAGCCTTAATGACTTTGCAAAAAGGCGACAATTTCTTCGGCGCGCTTTTCGCTAATTCCTTCCACTTGAGCAATCTCCGCGCTGGTAGCTTTACGTAATTTTTGGATACTACCAAAAAATTGTAGGAGGGCAGTGCGACGTTTGGAGCCCAATCCAGGGATTTCATCGAGAATCGATTCACGCAATTTTTGACTCCGCAAGTCAGCATTAAAGGTATTGGCAAAGCGATGAGCTTCATCGCGAATCCTTTGTAGTAAATTTAAGCCGGTATCGTGGTGTGGCAGTTTCAGCTCTCGTCCATCAGGGAAAACTACGGTTTCTTCTTTTTTGGCTAAACCAATGAGAGGTGGAATAACTAAATCGTGTTCTTGAAAGGCTTGGCGGGCTGCTCCGACTTGACCAATCCCTCCATCGATAATGATGAGATCAGGGAAGGGTCGATTTTCTTCATGCAAACGAGTGTAGCGACGGCCAACAACTTCATGCATTGCGCGAAAATCATCGTTCCCTTCGAAGGATTTAATTTTGAATCGGCGATAACCGCTTTTCTCGGGTTGGCCTTTAACAAAACGGACTAGCGAGGCCACGGCTAAGGTGCCAGAAATGTGAGAGATATCGAAACATTCAATCGTTTCAGGTGTGGTACTTAAGTTCAGGGCTCGAGTTAAATTTTCGAGTGCTTTGCTTTCATCTCGGCGAGGTAAGGGATTTTCTCGTAAAAACCGACGCGACTTCTCGGTCGTTCGCTCTAAAGCATCGAGTAAATCGCGATACTGGGCTGCTTTTTCATAATCACGTGCGACCGAGGCTTGCTGCATGTGTTCGCGAACCTGTTCCGTCCATTCATCGACTCGGCCGGTGAGAAAATCGCAGGCTTGGCTAACACGTTGGGTAGTCCTCTGCGCTAACAATGTTGGGAAAATTTTGTATTTCGGCTCGGGCATCGGTGAATAATTGCCAACGTCCATCGGGTAATAAGCGAGGATGCGTTTCGGCGAGAATGATGCCGAATTTCTGGCGCATTTCTTTGAGGGTTCGATGAACAGCTTGCTGATGGGGGAAGGGGCCAAAATACTTGGCGTTTTCGATTGTGCGTGCACGTACGATGCGAAAGCGGGGGATAGGTTCTCCGAGATCAACGCGAATTTGCGGAAACTGTTTATCGTCTCGAAAAAGAATATTCCACTTCGGTCGCCAGCGTTTAATGAGTTTTCCTTCGAGCAAGAGAGCTTCCGTTTCGCTACGTACGGCATGCCATTCGAGGTCTTTGACTCGCTCTACCATCGCTGCTACCTTGGGGGCGAGGCGTGAAATGGGGACGAAATAAGAGTCTAACCGACGCCGTAAATCCTTGGCTTTACCGACATAAATGACCAATCCTGCCGCGTCTTTCATGAGGTATACGCCGGGGGAGCGAGGGGCACGGCGTGCTTTCGCTTTAGGTGTAAGTTCTTCCCCGTCGATTTGCATTTTGTTTTCTCCCTGTTTTAGTAACCTTAATTCTCCCGTCGCCGCAAATGGAAACCTGTCATAACCGTCGTAAAGCCGTTTTGGTCATTAATATTGGCAATGAGTTGTTAGACGGAATTCGGGAGAATGGACACCTCACTTGGCTCGGCGAACAATTAGCCCGACGTGGTTTACCGATTACTCGTTCAGTAACAGTACGCGATGAGGCCGAAGAAATTGCTGCGGAGATTTCCGAAGCGTGGGGCGACTACGATTTAATTATAACCACTGGCGGGATGGGTCCAACCGCCGATGATCAAACTCGTGCTTCGGTAGCTGAAGCCTTGGGTGTGGAATTATTACATGTACCCGAAGCGGAAAACGCTTTGCGTCAGCGGTTTTCCCAGATTGGGCGAAACGTCTCGCCGAAAGATTTAAGTCAATGCACGGTGTTAGCTGGTGGCGTGTGCTTGTGCGGGAGAGGCTTATGTGCAAATCCGCACTTTTGGTATCGGCGCCGTGCCTTTAGAGGAAATGGTCCGTCCGTTCCTCCTTCCGGGAATGAATCTTACTTTTGGTACACATACCGGTTTGGTCGATGCGCGGATTTCTTCGGGTGCGAGTGGGGCAACCGATGATGATTTGTGTGAGATTGCACGACGCATTCGCGATGTAGTCGGACATGACTTTATCTGCACAGGTCATTCCTGTTTGGCTTCGATCATTGTCGAACAGCTTCGCAGTATGGAAAAAACGGTTGCTCTGGCCGAGTCGTGTACTGGTGGATTGTTAGCCGATGCTTTTACCGACATTCCAGGAGCTTCTAAAGTTTTTGCGGGTTCAGCGGTATGCTATAGCGATGATGCTAAAATTGCGATTTTGGGAATTCCTGAATGTTTGATTGCGCAGCATGGTGCCGTTTCGGCCGAGTGTGCGGCGGCGATGGCCGCCTCGGTGATTGAAAAATTTGGTTCAGACTATGCCATTTCGGTCACCGGCTTTGCTGGTCCATCGGGGGGAACTGAACTTAACCCCGTCGGCACGGTTTATATTGGCTATGCCTCTCCCTCGGGGGTGTGGTCCAAGAAAGTGATGATGCACGGAGATCGTTTGCAGGTTAAACGGCGTGCCGTGAACACCGCGCTCGATTTAATGCGTCGGCAAATCAATAAGTACCGTGTCGAGGATTTGATTAATGGTGCTTAAGTTGCATTTTTTCTCTTTTAAGTATTGGAGTTCTCTGGGTTGATTGCCTTGAGGCTTGCCACTAAGGTGCAACGGAAGAAAAGTTTATTGTGCCCGCTTTTTTTGCCATCGTTGCTGGTAAAGATGAGTACCTCGTGAACCGAGACGCTCAGGCTTTTTATACTCGCGAGGTAAAGTCGGCAGGTGCCGATGGCGATGCCGAAACCTTATCGGGAATTATCAGTCGAGTCGATGAGGCCATGGTGATAGAGCAGCAGTTCGTCGAGGCGGTCCGAACCATTTCGATGTTTGGGGGCAAAAAAATCGTTTGGCTACGCAACTTAAATTGGCTGATGGATAGCCCACAAGGTCGCTCCGATGAAGTGAAGGCTTCTTTGAGTCGCTTATTAAAAGCCGCGGCCGAGAGTGGTGATCAGGTTTCAATTATCATCAGCGCCACCCCCTATGATGGTCGACGCAAAGAGTTAGTTGAGTACAAATCGTCGGCGAACGAATTTATTCTGCATAACCCTGCTGCCAAAAAGCCTTGGGAGAAAACCACGGAGCATGACCGGATGTTAATGGAAATGGCGGCGAAGATTTTAACAGAAAAAGGGGTAAAGTTTTCGCGCGGAGTTCCAGAAGTTATTGTCAGTTTAGTGGGGCAATCGACCCGTGTTGTTTTAGCCGAAGCGGAGAAATTAGCGATTTATGCCGGAGCGGGTGGAACGATCAAAGAGAATGATGTGATGCTCTTAGTCCCCGCTTTTGGTGAGGGAGAGTTTTTTGAACCCATCGAAGCTCTTTTTGTTCGTGATGTAGAGTGGACGACAGCCGCTCTGGACCGATATTTTTTCCATCAGTCTAGTGCTCGACCTCTCTTAGCTGGTTTACTGAACCGTATTCGTCTCTTGATACAAATTCGAAGCATTGCTGATGCGGGCGGTTTCAAGGTTACGACCGAAGGTTTGGCGAGTGGTCAATTTAAGGCTGCCGCGATGCGTTATGGTGGTGCTCTGGGCGCTGGGGAAAAGTCTTCAACGAATTTGTTTTCTCAAAACGACTGGTATATTAGTAACAAAGTCGCTCCTGGTGCGGCCTACTTTACTTTAAACGAACTGATAAATCTGCAATTAGCCTGTGGTGAATGCTTTGATGGCATTAACTCTGGCCAAGATGAGGAGGTAGCTATACGTGCACTCTTCCTCCGTGCGCTTGCCGTCCGTCAGGAATAATGATACACCTTTTTACTCATGATGGATAAAGACTCAGTCCCTAATGTTTTAGCAGATCGCTACGCCTCCTCTGCGATGAAGGCTATTTGGTCCACACGTGGTCGGGTTGTTCTCGAGCGCGAGTATTGGATTGCGGTGATGAAGGCACAGCGTGATTTGGGTTTGGCGATTCCTGCTGAAGCGATTGCCGCTTATGAACGCGTCAAAGATCAGGTCGATTTTGCTTCGATTCGTCAGCGCGAAGAAACAACCCGTCACGATGTTAAGGCTCGCATCGATGAATTCTGTGCTTTGGCCGGTCATCAACAAGTCCACAAGGGTTTAACCAGTCGCGATCTTACCGAATCAGTCGAACAATTGCAGGTTTATCGCGCTCTACAAATTATCCGTGCTAAAGCAGTAGCTGCTTTGCAACTACTGGCAAAACGTGCCGAGGCTGATCGAGATGTTTTGATTGCAGCACGAACGCACAATGTTGCGGCACAGCCGACAACGGTGGGTAAGCGATGGGCGATGTTTGGCGAAGAATGTTTACGTGGAGTAGCCCAAGTTGATGCTGCTTTACAGACTTTTGCCGCGCGGGGTTTGAAGGGTGCGGTGGGGACTCAACTCGATCAACTTACTTTGTTTTCAGGTGACACCGCTAAAGTCGCTCAACTTGAGCAGCGTGTTTTGGTTCATCTCGGTATCCCTCACGTTTTAGGGGCTGTGGGGCAAGTTTATCCCCGCTCGATGGATTTAGAGGTTGTCTCTGCTTTACTCTCCGCCGCCTCGGGTCCGTCTTCTTTTGCAAAGACCTTACGTTTGATGGCAGGGCACGAATTAGCCAGTGAAGGTTTCCTGCCTGGTCAGGTTGGTTCTTCTGCGATGCCACATAAGATGAATGCACGAACCTGCGAACGCATTAATGGGTTCCATGTTATTCTGCGCGGGCATTTGGCGATGGCTGCGTCCTTGGCTGGTGAACAATGGAATGAAGGCGATGTATCGTGTTCAGTGGTGCGCCGCGTTCTTTTACCCGATAGTTTCTTAGCCGCAGATGGACTGTTCGAGGCTCTGCTCACCGTGCTCACACAAATGGAAGTCAATCGACCAGTGATTGACCGTGAATCACGACACTATTTACCTTTCCTTCTTACGACGACATTCCTAATGGAAGCGGTCAAGGCTGGAGCGGGTCGTGAGGAAGCCCATGAAGCCATCAAGGAGCATGCGGTTGCGGTCGCCAGAGATTTACGTCAAGGCACCGTCGATAAAAATGACCTCGTTGATCGGCTAGCGGGCGATAAGCGGCTACGTTTATCCAAGGCAGTTCTGCTGGATGCGGTAACCAAGGCCGGTGAACTAACAGGGTCTGCCCAAGCACAGGTTCAGGCCTTTGTTCAGTCTGCCGAGGTCTGGGCACGAAAGGTACCAGAGTCTGCTCAAGTTAAGCCAGGTCGCATTCTTTGATGTTAAACTAGCCCTAGAAAAGGGGTGGGGTGGTTTTCCTGTTGCCAATAGTCGCAGGCTTACCACAACCCACTTTTCACCTGTTTACTCCCATGTCATCTCTCATTGGTAATCTTCTCGTCGCCCAAAGTGGTGGCCCCACGCCCGTCATTAACGCCAGCCTTGCTGGGGTGATTGCCGAGGCTTTGAATCACGAAGATGAAATCGTCGATATTTTGGGTGGCTTGAATGGCATCCAAGGCATTTTGCACGAGCAACTCGTTGATTTGGCGGCGGAGTCGCAACAAACCTTGCGCAACCTCGAACACACTCCTGGTGCGGCTTTAGGAACTTGCCGTTATAAGGTAAAAAAAGCGGAAGACTTTGATCGCATCTTAGAAGTTTTTGCAGCACACAATATTCGATTCTTCCACTACATCGGTGGTAACGATTCACAAGACACAGCCGCCAAGATTGATGCTCTCGCCAAAGAACGCGGTTATGAACTTCGTGTGATTGGCGTACCTAAAACCATCGATAACGATCTTCCTCTGACTGATCACTGTCCTGGTTTTGGTTCGGTAGCTAAGCACATCGCTATTACCGTTCGTGAAATGTCTTTGGATAATGCAGCGATGGGCCAAAACGACTTTGTCTCCATCTTAGAAGTGATGGGACGTAACGCAGGCTGGTTAGCGGCTTCGTCTGTCTTGGCGACACGTCG
>RFOO01000058.1 GCA_009926645.1 bacterium
CGGCAGGAGGTCCATTGGTGGATCCCGCCGCTTCAGTCATTGCCCTCACCCCCATCTGCGCACACACGCTTTCCAATCGCAGCGTCATTTTCGATGGTGAAACCGAGCTCGAAGTTCTCAGTGAAGACGTAGCCCATCTCGGACTCTCGGTCGATGGACGACCTACCCTTGAGGCCCAAGGTCGCTTACCGCTCGTGGTGCGTACGGCAAAAGTACAACTCAGTCTCATCCGTCCGAAAAACCTGACGCATTTTGATATTTTGCGAAATAAGTTAAAGTGGTCTTAAGGCGGTTTTCACAGCAATCCATTGACGCAGGAGGCAAAGTTACACTTTGCTTTACCCTTCCATGCTAACCATTGCCGATGTCTCCAAGTCCTATGGGCCTCGCGAACTTTTTTCGCAAGTTTCGCTCACCATCGATCGATACGATCGCTTAGGTCTGGTCGGGGCGAATGGAGCCGGCAAATCAACGCTCTTCAATTTGATTCTCGGCAAGGAACAACCTGATGAAGGTTTAATCGAATGGGAACGCGGATCCGATTTTGGATTTTTACCACAGGAGAGTGCACCCGTCGGTGAAGAAACCATCATCCAAATTGCCACCAGTGGAAAAAGTCTAAACCCTGAAGACGAAGATTATGATTATGCCCTCGAGCCGAAGGCTAAAAAAATCTTAGCGGGTTTAGGTTTTCGCGAAGGCGATGCTGACAAACAGGCCAAGACTTTTTCGGGTGGCTGGGTGATGCGGGCTCATTTGGCACGATTACTGGTCAGTGAACCCACCCTGCTCTTGCTGGACGAGCCGACTAATCACCTGGACCTGGAAGCCTTACTCTGGTTTCAGGATTACCTGACGCGCTATGCTGGAGGACTGGTGGTCATTTCCCACGACCGTGCTTTTCTTAATGCTCTCTGTACGGGAATCATTGAATTACGGGGTCAACGCTTGCATCGCTACCACGGCAACTATGACGATTTTTTAATCGAAAAAGAAGCACGCAAAGCTCAGCAGCTGGCGGCGTTTAAGAATCAGCAGCGTGAAATCGCTCACTTGCAAACTTTCGTCGATCGCTTTGGTGCCAAAGCTTCCATGGCTTCTCGTGCTAAATCGAAAGAAAAGCAAATCGCTCGCTTAGAGGAATTGGCCATCGACGAACCCGAAGATGAACTCAAAAAAATCCAATTTAAATTTCCGCAGCCTCCGCGCTCCGGATTAAAGGTAGTCAACTGTGAGCATGTAAAACAGGCCTACGGAGAACATGTCGTTTATCAGGATTTAAATTTCAGTGCGGAACGCGGACAACGAATTGTTTTGGTGGGACCCAATGGAGCAGGCAAATCGACGCTCTTAAAAATTTTAGCGAATGTCGTGCCGATTCAAGGCGGTGTTCGCGAATTAGGGAGCAACGTGATTTCAGGCTATTTTGCCCAAAATCGCGTCGATAGTCTTAATCCTCAGTTAACCGTCCTCGAGAATGTGATGGAGTTGCGTACGGTGGATAATCGTCTGACCGAGCAACAAGCTCGCGGATTACTGGGAGCCTTTTTATTCCGCAAAGACGATGTCCATAAACCTGTGAAAGTACTCTCGGGCGGAGAAAAATCGCGACTCGCGTTGGTGCGCTTATTAGTCAACCCGCCCAACTTATTGCTGATGGACGAGCCGACCACTCACCTGGATATGGCTTCGATTGATGCTCTGATCCACGCTTTGCAACATTACGAAGGTACGCTCGTTTTTATTAGTCACGACGTGCATTTCATCAAAGCCATTGCCCAAAATGTTTTGCACGTGCACTCCGGACGACTCACCCCGTATGCTGGCAATTACGAGTATTACTTAGAAAAATCCAAGGCAACCAATGAACGGGCTGCATTGACGGCAGGATTTACCGATGGAAGACCCAAGCAGGAAACCAAACCGATGGAGAAAAAATCGCCAGCGTCGGGCACAAAACTCTCCTCTGCTGAATTAAAAAAACTACAAAAAGAACTGAATCAAGCTGAGCAACGCGTGAGTGAATTAGAGGCTAAGCAAAGTCAAATCATGGCCGACCTCAGTAATCCTGCTCTCTACACCCAAGGAACTAAGGTGAAAGAATTGAATGAGGAATTAGCGACGATTCAGGCGGCTTTAATAGAGGCGACGGCTAAATGGGAAGAACTAGCTACTCGGTGGGCGAATGTTTCACCTTCGGCTTCGTAAAAATTCTCGCACAAGCTTGGAGTTGCCTTCATCCTCTTGGCATGAAGAACTGGCTTCGTCTTACTTTGGCCTGCGTCGCAATGCTGGGATTGAATGCTTCGGCACAAAGTCAAAAAATCGGAGAGGACATCACTCAGGTAGCCCAGTCATTTGTCGCGTCACTGACGTCAGAACAAAAGGCTCAAACCGTTTTTGATTTCAGTAATCCTGAGCGCACCCAATGGAGTCACCGATCGCAATCACGCCTCGGTTTAACGCTCAAGGCAATGAATGCAGAGCAACGCCAGTTGGCATTTGATTTATTAAGAGTCACCCTTTCCGCTCGAGGTTTTCATAAAATCGAGTCCGTCCGTGAATTAGAAAATCTGTCGCCGAGCACTTCTGCTTCGGCCTACCCGAATCCACGTGACCCCGAACTTTATTCGTTAGCGATTTTTGGCACACCATCGACCTCGGGTGCTTGGGGTTGGCGTTGGGAGGGTCATCACCTTTCACAAAATTTTACGATGATTGATGGCCAGTTAGTTTCATGCACACCGTCATTTGTCGGAATCAACCCCTTCCGTCCCGCCAGCGGACAAGAAAAGCCTCGTGATTTCCCTTTATTGGACAACGAGCTTTCTTTTGGCCGAGCCTTGGCTCAGTCCCTGACTCCAGCACAACGTAAACTGGCCGTGCTAGCGATTGAAGTTCCGCAGGATATTATCACTCAGACCAAAGCCAAGGTGGAGACTTTGGATACCTATCAAGGAATCAGTGTCGCTGATTTAAATGCTGAGCAGAAAAAAATACTCGGGAGAATTATTGCTGAATATGTTGGCTTGGTGCGCACGGATTTTGCGTTGAACGAAATGATTGCCATCAGTGAAACCGCCGAAGAACAGATTTTCTTCACTTGGGTTGGTGGTACGGACGACAATCAAGAATGCTATTTTCGCATTCGTGGCCCCAGTTTCCTTCTCGAGTTAAGCAATGTTCAAGGTAACTCGAATCATGTGCATCTTGTTTGGCGAGACACGCAAAAGGATTTTGGATTTGAGGGACTGGCTGGGGGTAAGAAAAAATCCTCAGCTGATTAAGCCCTCCTCTTTTCAGAAATAATACCCTTCCCGCTTGCGACTGGTCTCCGGCGTGTTTGGATGGGGTAT
The DNA here is from genome assembly GCA_009926645.1 of bacterium. Classification (GTDB taxonomy): domain Bacteria; phylum Verrucomicrobiota; class Verrucomicrobiia; order Opitutales; family UBA953; genus UBA953. Next base: position 3,357 of record RFOO01000058.1, read on the forward strand.
GGCTAAAACGCGCCCTTATGCCAATACCAATGCCCTCTGGGGGGCGATGGGCGTTCGTATTTTAGAGCGACTCGGCTTGAGTCATGTCGTGATTTCTCCTGGTTCGCGTTCAACACCTCTGGCCTACGCTTTTGCTGAATCTAAAAAAATTAAGTCTACGGTTGTTCTCGATGAACGTTCGGCCGGCTTTATCGCTTTGGGAATTGCCAAAGCGACTCGTTGTCCCGTGGCGTTGCTTTGCACTTCAGGGACAGCGGTAGCGAATTATTTACCCGCGGTGATTGAGGCACGCTTATCTGCTACCCCTTTACTAATTTTATCCGCCGATCGTCCGCCAGAGTTGCGTGATTGTCATTCGGGCCAAACCATCACTCAGCCAGGAATTTTTGGCAGCTATCCCGTGTGGTCGACCGAGGTCGCTGTGCCCTCTGCCCATTTACTGACCTATTGGCGTCAAGTCTTGGTCGATGCATGGCAACGGTCACAAGGCCCTCTGCCTGGCCCGGTACACCTCAATTTGCCCTTTCGTGACCCTCTTTCGCCCCATGAGAAAGAAAAGGGCTTTAAAATGCCCGCGGGCTTCAATGAGAGTCGTTTTACAACCCTACCGCCCTGTGGACAGGTTAACCCCGTGGTCACTCCTTCGGATTTGGCCAGCTTGCTTCCGGCATCCAAACGAGGAGTCATCGTGGTTGGGCCCCATGCGTTTGCTGACCGAGGGGAGACCACTCAAGCCCTGCTCGAACTTTCCGCCATAACCGGTTGGCCGATTTGTGCCGATGGTGCGGGCACTTTGCGAGGAGATGGCGCGAAGAGCGGACGGATCATTCATACTTATGATATGATTCTTCGGCAGCCAAAGTTCGCACGAAAACTTCGTCCGACGGTGGCCGTTTTCGTAGGTCCTTTACCCACCAGTAAAGTTTTACGAAACTGGATTAAAGAATCCGACTTAGTGGCTCTACAAATTCACCGGGCTGGTGAAAATGCGGATGCCACGCATTCGCGTTGGACACGTTGCGATGCGCAACTCATCCCCAGCGGTAAAAAGGTTACTTCAGCGCTGAGTGCATGGACCAAGCAATGGCAAGCCGCGCAAAAAATGGCTCAACGGAAAATCGATCGCGTCTTGCAGGTTAACTGGCCCTTTGAAGGAGGGATCATTCCCTTGCTCAATGAGGCCCTCAGTGAGTCTGATCGACTTTTTGTCGGCAGCAGTATGCCGATTCGTGATTGTGAATGGTTTTATCATCCCTCGGGTCCAGGCCCGGAGGTTTGTGGCGATTTAACCTTTCTCCACGACTCCAATGCCTTACTTTCCGCTCACCAACATCCTGGTGATTTGACGATTCTCGTGGTCAACAATCAAGGTGGGGGAATCTTTAATCATCTTTCTGTTAAAGAGAAAAATCCCCATTTCGAAAAAATTTGGGCAACCCCGCAAAATGTCCGCCTCAGTCAATTATGCGCGGCGCATGGCGTGCGTCATCAAACCGCAGAAAATTTCGTTGAGTTAAGAAAACAACTGGAAGCACGCGGTCGAGGAGTCCGAGTCATCGAGTTCTGGACGAATCGACAGAAAGATGCCTTACACCGCCTCCGCGGCTTTCGCTCCTAATTACTTAGCCCAGCCCCAACGCGGGGAGAATGGATGAAGAATGAAGAGAGGTTTACCCACGACATCCTCTGGCGGCACTTCTCCCCAACCACGAGAGTCGAAACTGTTCGCGGAGTTATCTCCGAGAGCATAAAAACCTTGGGTCACTTTATAGGGGACAGTCAAAGGTGCGGCGTAAGGTTGATTTCCGAGATCTGCCAGATAACCATAATAACCACGGGAAATAGCCCGCTGGCAATTAAGGGCCATCGGTTCTGGCGAGGTGACCAACTTGCCGTTTCGATAGAGCTTACCCTCATCGACAAACAATTCATCGCCCGGTAATCCAGCGAGACGCTTAATATAATAATTCTGCGAAGGGTTGCCGAAGCGGTCACTCAATCCAGGAATTCGGTGAGTACGGAAGATAATCGCATCACCCGCTTCTGGGTTTACGAAATGATAAATTATGCGATTCGCAAAAACCATATCACCCGTCAGGACATCAAAGTTAAAGATTCGCTGCCCTTCTTTAACCTTCTTGCCCGTCAATAAAACCGTGCCACTGGGAGATTCGACGATGCGATTTTCGGCCATCGCTTTGGCGATGACTTTTTCCCAACGCTCTCCGTCTTGTCGCTGAAGTGGCATTTCCGCAAAATCGGGGAAGAAGGTGCGGAGCAAGACCGCATCGAAATTAAATTCTGCGGGTAGGGAAAAACTTTGTACCGTATTACCGATGACGATTTCTTGTAAGCTCGATTCACGCGAGCGCTGGCGGACGCGATACACTTTGGCTCGATCGTTATAACCCACAAATTCTAAGGGTATTTTAACTTCGCCACTCGCTTCAGCATTAATCAGGTAAGTCGAAGACCAATCGGTAATGTTATGCCAAATGAGCTGACCCAAATCAGGAGCGGGAGCCTCGGGCGAACGCACAACCGCCGTCTTCCCGTAATAAGTCGGCCACATCGAATTCGTTGGAATCTTAAAAGGCATGAGTAGCAGCCCCTTCACTGCCCCAGCGACAATGACAGCCATAACAATCATTTCTACAATATCACCGAGGAATGAGATGGGGTAAACCTTACCGCCATTTTTCACCAGCGCATGATGCAACTCGGCCAGAGCTTCATCGATTCCTTTGGCATCAAAAGATTTTTCCGAAAGTTGCTGACTCAACTTTTTTTCCAAATCCAACTGTACGGCAATCGCTTCGGCGGACAGGAGGTCGCCACGGTAAAGTCGAACGCGTTCCGCTGACTCCAAAAGCTCTTTGGCGGATTTTCGTGCCTGATGTTTTTTGGAAAAGTAGTGCAGGAACATGGAGACAAGGTCTCCATTTAAGCCGCTCGTAGCCTGATGGAAAGCGAAGAATGGCTAGCTTAACCTTCGTTCTTCAAAATCTTAATAAAAGCCTCTTGGGGTATATCGACTTTACCGATTTGCTTCATTCGCTTCTTACCCTCTTTCTGCTTTTCCAGCAATTTACGCTTACGGGTAATATCACCACCGTAACATTTTGCCGTCACATCTTTACCCACCGAGCCAATGGTTTCACGGGCGATAACCTTAGAGCCGATGGCAGCTTGGATAGCGACTTTGAAAAGCTGGCGGGGTAAAAGTTCTTTGAGTTTTTCGCAAAGAGCACGTCCACGTCCCTCGG
>RFOO01000059.1 GCA_009926645.1 bacterium
AAGTACAAGCGACTCCGTAAATGCGTTCGTTGCGTTCAGTCATGAGCGTGCAGAGTCAAAAAGGTTAGTGGGCGTGAGGGTTGGCATGAGGCGAAACCATTTTTACTTCAGCCATGGGCAGAAGGGGCAGGAAACGCACAAACAAGAGGAAGAGAACAGAGAAGAAACCGAAGGTTCCAAAGAAGGTAAAGATATCCACAATGGTGGGACTGTAGTAACCCCAACTGGAAGGTAGGTAATCGTTAGCGAGCGAAGTCACGGTAATGACAAAACGTTCAAACCACATACCGACATTAACAAAAAGACAAATAATCCAAACCAACGAATGATTTTCCCGAACTTTCTTAAACCAGAAAAGTTGTGGCGTAATCACGTTACAGGAAACCATGATCCAATAAGCCCAGGCGTACTGACCGAAAGCACGGTTAATGAAGGCAAACTTTTCGTAAGGATTTCCAGAATAAGCGGCGATAAAAAATTCGGTAGCGTAAGCATAACCTACCATACTACCCGTCGCCAAAATAATCTTACACATGTTATCGATGTGGTACTGATTAATCACATCGTGCAGACGGTAAATGGCTCGCAAGGGAAGCATGAGGGTTAACACCATCGCAAACCCCGAGAAGATTGCCCCAGCTACGAAATAAGGAGGGAAAATCGTCGTGTGCCAACCTGGTACGTTGGAAACAGCGAAGTCAAAAGAAACGATGGTGTGGACGGAAAGAACGAGAGGAGTGGAAAGACCTGCGAGCAATAAATAAGCCATTTCAAAATTACTCCACTGACGATTGCCTCCGCGCCATCCGAGAGCGAGAAGGCTATAGAAAGCTTTACGCCACCAAGTTTTTGCTCGATCGCGAATGGCACCCAAGTCAGGCACCATCCCCATATACCAGAAGAGTGTAGAAACTGTGAAATAAGTGGAAACAGCAAAAACGTCCCACTCCAGTGGTGAGCGAAACTGCGGCCAAATTCCATTCTGGTTAGGCAGAGGGAAGAGCCACCAAGCAAACCAAACGCGACCGACGTGGAAAAGCGGGAAGATACCCGCACACATCACCGCAAAAATAGTCATCGCTTCCGCCGCACGATTAATTGACGTACGCCATTTTTGGCGGAGTAGACAGAGAATCGCTGAAATCAAAGTGCCCGCGTGACCGATACCGACCCAGAAAACGAAGTTCACAATCGCCCAACCCCAGCCTACGGGAGAACGTAGCCCCCAGGTGCCTGTTCCCGTGGATACTAGGTAAAAGAGACCTACGCCCGTAAACGAGGCAACAAAGAGAGCCATCGCAAAAATAATCTTCCACCAGCGAGGCGTTGGTTGCTCGACGATTCCACAGACCTTGTCGGTCACCCAATGGAAATTTCGGTCGTTAAGAACGAGTTCCGCACGAGGTAAATCGGCGGGCTGAACACGATTCAGCATTTCTGGTCGTTCAGAAGAATGTTGTGGGGCGTGAGCCATGGAAAAAACGTTTAAGGAGATTATTAGTGTGAGTTTTGTTCTACTTCGGTATGCCCTGGAACCTCATGGGATTTTCCATGATTTTCACGGCCAGCCATTTCCTTGCGGGAAAGAGGTACGCGATTAGCACCGGGCATACGGATATTCAAATTACGCAACTTCGCTTGATAAGTCGTGCGCGGACGGGTGTTAAGATAGGTCAGAACACCATAAGTGCGGGACGAGGCTTTAGCCTTGGCCACCCGCGAACGTGGATCAGTGATATCACCAAACTCAATTGCTTCCGCTGGACAAGCTTGCTGACAGGCCACCTTAATGGTGCCGTCGGTGACACGGATACCAGCCGAATCCTTGGCGTTAACCTTGGCTTGAATCTTCGCCTCCTGGATTCGTTGAACGCAGTAAGTGCACTTCTCCATAACCCCGCGCATACGAATGGATACATCGGGATTCTTCTGCATCTGTGGTAAATCCGCTGGATCCTTAGGGAGCTTAGCGGGTCCAAGAGGACCTTCATAATAGTGCCCAGCTTCGCGCTTATTGTAATCAAGGAAATTAAAGCGTCGAACCTTGTAAGGACAATTATTCGCGCAATAGCGCGTACCAATACAACGGTTGTAGGCCATGGTGTTGAGACCTTGATCGTCGTGAACGGTGGCATTCGCTGGGCAAACAGTCTCGCAAGGCGCAGTTTCACAATGCTGACAGGCAATACCCATGAAGGTAACTTGAGGATCTTCGGGAATCGCCGTACTAACTTGGTCACGGCCATCAAAGAAATAACGGTCGAGACGAATCCAGTGCATACTACGTCCCTTCAAGACCTGGTCGCGACCCACTACGGGAATATTATTTTCCGCCTGACAAGCCGTGACGCAGGCATTGCAACCCGTGCAGGTGTTCAAATCAATCGACATCCCCCACTGTTGCAGTTGAGGGAATTCAGCTTCGTGACCACGCCACACAGCAACGTTGGGAGCAACGGTATGGTCAGGGTGTTCGTAGGCCGAATTACCCCGTGGAGTTGTGATAGCCTTTTCCGCTGGAGAAAGATTCTCGTCTTTGCCGTAAACCGCGGGCGCGTGTCCATCGATTCCTAATTTGGCAAAGTTTTGATTGTGCCGCATATCCTCGGCATTTCCTTCCCGTACAATATCACGGCCTTCAACCGACCAGTGATCTTGCAAATTACAGACTGGAGCCGTTTCTCCCGTAAGTTCTAAACGCACACCCGAACGAAACGCGAGTGAGTCCGAAGAAACAAAAGGATAAACATTAAATCCATTACCTACGACTTTGCCATGCAGTCTTTCAGCAACGCGGGTAGCGACGCGACCAGCAACTGAACGTCCAAAGCCAAGTTGCAAACCGAGGGTAAAGTCGGCCAAGCCTGGCATAATAAAGAGAGGACCCTGAATGATTACGCCATCGAGGGTGAGTTTAGCAATGCGAGCAATCAATCGTCCATCGACCATCTCATTAATTTTACCATTCAAAGCACCCAAACGAGTGATGACTCCTTGACGAGGCTCGATGTCTAACTTGGCCGCCAACTTAGGGCTGATTAAAATGACATTTTCCCAAGCCGTTTTAGACATAGGATCAGGGGCTTCTGCAAGCCATCCATTATTCGCATACATTCCATCTCCCGTGTGAACACTTGGTAAAATACGAACCTCCAAGGCATCAAAGGAAAGTTGCGGAGATGGGAAAGGTTTTAAGCCATCGAGATTAACCAATGGATTGATGATACTGTATCCACTCTTATCTAAAACACCTTCGGCTAACCAGGCGGCAAAAGCGGAATCAGATTTATCCTGGCTAATCTCTTGGAAAGTCTCGCGAACCAAACCATGAGCATCCTTGGTTGAACCAGCAAAAGGAGCCAAGACATCAAGGTCTGAAAACGAAGGGAACAAAGGCTCAATCATTGGTTGAACGGGAACATAAGTACCGTCCACAGTGCGACCATCCGACCAGCTTTCTAAATAATGTGAGGCAGCGAGCACAATCCCACCGACTGATTTTACCAAAGCAGAGGTTTCGTCAAAAGCAGCGCCATGATAACCTAAACGTACAACTTTTTTGGCGGCTTTGACTAACTTAGCAAAAGGAACATTCGCCGGAGCGTCGTAAGCAGGATTGCCACCAAGAATTACCAGAGTGCTAGGCACATTGCTGACGAGATCGGAAAGCTGATGCTTCGAAACTGCAGGAACTGTTGCGTAACGCACTGCAGCACCGAGTGCAGCATTGGCTAAGAATACAGCACGATGAGCATCGGCCGAAAGGTGTGCACCGGCGACAATGAGAGATTTATCCTTCGCCTTAACTAAGTCGGTAACGCACTCTTTGATCCAATTTTGGTCAACATTGACTCCAGAAACTTTGGAGAGAAGCAAAGTTGCCTCATCGTTATTACCCGTCTGGGCTAAGACCTCCGCCGCAAATAAAGCAGCGAGAGCAGAAATGTGAGATGTCGAAGCACGTAAACGGTGATCAGCCGCTGCTCCCGTGAGAGTGAAAGTCGACTCAACCACGTAGAGACGTGTCATTTGTTCAGCCTCATCAGCATTGTCTGCACGACGACCTGAAGCGTAGGCACGAGTTGCCTCAACGGAGGCATCACCTGAACCTAAAAAGTCAGCATCTAAGCTAAGGATGCGTCGCGCTTTTGCATAATCAGGCAGAGGGCGAGCCCCCAAGGCCAATTCTGCACCGTTTTGTGAAACGGGAGTATATTCGACAAATCGCGACTGTGGCAGGGCTGATTGAATCAGCTGCACCAAACGTGCTCGCGTGGGAGAGGTGGATGGACGAGCAACAAAAACCAATCCTTCACCGCTATTGGATTTTGCCTCACTGGCTAATTGAACAAGAGCCTCGCGAGCCGCTGTCATCGAAAGAGTTGCACCGTTAGCGCCTACTGAAAATTGCGCACGTTCTGGATCATACAAATCGAGCACACTGGCTTGGGCAAACTTAGAAGAACCCGAACCATTGGGAGCATGACTGGTATTACCTTCAACTTTGGTTGGACGGTGTTGATGCGTCTCAACAATCAGTGGCTGATTGGCCCACTCCCCCGGAAAAGAACTCGCGTAATAAGTGGCTACGCCAGGAATGGTATTTTCGGGCTGCTTGCTGTAGGGCAATGTGTGATTACGAGGCTCTCGGCATCCGGCTAATCCTAATCCCGCTAAACCAAAAGAAGCCCCCATGAGCATTAAAAACTCACGGCGTTCAACGGTATTAATCGTGGAAGCTCCATCCAAGAACTCACGCTCAGCACGGGTGCGGAATTCCGGACTCTTGTTACGTTCATCAAGACTTCTCCAGTAGGAAGGACCAGTAGGTTCTCCTTCTTCCAAAGTGGGATGATTAAAAATTTTCTTACTCATTGAGATAAATGAAGCTTAACGGTGACAGCCTGAGCAGCTTTGTGGTGGGTTAACTTTCCAATCGTGCACGAACTTCGCGCCTTGCGCAGCTTGTGCTGCAGGAGATTCAGCCTGCCATGCTAGATCTGTAACCTTGTCCAAGGGACGAAGGGCCTTCTCGGGATTACGGTGACAATCGAGACAGAAGGACATGTTTAAAGATTTTTGCTGTCCAATAACCGCTTGTTGATCAACACGTCCGTGACACTCCACGCAACTAACACCACGATTAATATGCACGGCGTGGTTGAAATAAACATAATCGGGAACTTTGTGAACCTTGACCCAGCGAACAGGCTCACCTGTCTCAATACTGTGGCGAATTAAAGCCAGTGCAGGGCTATCGGGCTTTACTTGGCTATGGCAATTCCAGCAGGTGTTTGTACTGGGCACGTTAGAGTGACCCGAGCGATCGACAAAATTATGGCAGTAACGACAATCCAAACCCAAAACGGAATCTGGACCAGCGTGGAACGAGTGATCAAAGGCAACTGGTTGATCTGGTGTATATCCAACGTTTAAATACTTATTAGTCGCGTAGTGATTAATGGCAGCGATAACCAGTAAGACGGTCACCGTAAGACAAACGAGCACCTGAAAGGGCACCGTGTTGGCTGAACGACGGAAAAAATTGCCGCGCGGTGCAGGTCCTTTTAAAAATTCAATGAGTTTACGCATCAGATTTTCGAGCGAGATAAATTATTGCTTGGAGTTGCGAGGAATAGCCCGCTTTTCGGGCTGAGCTGAGAATGTTTCAGATTCAGATGAAATCGAAGAAGTGGATGTTGGCATTAGAGATGGAGCTTTGGACAAAAAACCGAGAGTCAAAACCGATGCCACGGCTGCGCCAGCTTGGGCTAAAAACTTCTCTCGAGAGGTGGGTTGCTCGCTCATAAGAATTTACCCTAAAGAGGCACGAAAACACGCCCCCCTTCGCAACCCAAATTTAGCCCATTTTTAAGTACTTTTTTATACCAACCTGTGCCTAAATTAAGAATAACTGGTTAATAGAATTAAAAATAAGTTCTTAAATTACTGATAAGCATTAACTTACAAAAATAAACAATACGATTGTTTGTAAAAAAACTAACAAAATGACTCTAAATGGTTTTGTGAACTATTAGTTAAATGCGTGATTAGCCCTTGTGGGCCTAATCACAGACTAAACTCCTTAAAAACCCGATTAGTCGCGAAGAGATTTGGCAGCAATTTGAACTAACTCGACAAAGCTTTTGGCTTCCAAAGAGGCACCGCCAATGAGGCCTCCATCAATATCCTGTTCCGCAAGAAGAGCATCGGCGTTATCGGGCTTCATTGATCCTCCGTAGAGAATAAGGATACGCGATGCAGACTCTGCCCCAAACTGTTGTGCTAGAAGCTTACGGATAAAGGCGTGAACCTCTTGTGCCATGGCAGGGGTAGCAGTTTTGCCTGTGCCAATTGCCCATACAGGTTCGTAAGCAACAACAAGGTTTTCTGCTTTAGCAGCGGGAACTCCAGCAAGTCCTAATTCAATCTGACGACGTACGACCTCCATCGTTTGATTAGCCTCACGCTCGGAAAGCAACTCGCCAACACAAAGTATTGGTTTCAGTGATGCAGATAATGCAGCCAAAACTTTGCGATTAATAAAAGCATCATTCTCTCCAAAAATGCTACGGCGTTCGCTATGGCCTAAAATCACGTGGGTTACGTA